>NZ_JAKZGV010000013.1:0-87771 GCF_022557375.1 Shewanella sp. MM_2022_3 | reverse complement strand
GTATAACATTTCAGATCATTTTATTCCGACGAGGATTTTTGGCGTGGATCTTGTAGGAGTTGGAGAGTTGACGAAATGGCTCATCGTTGTCACAAGTAGCTAATCGAAGGTTTAAATCGTGAGTGGGGAACTCTATGTTTGATAATAAAACAATTTTGATTACGGGTGGCACGGGGTCATTTGGGCAAAAATACACCAAAACCATTCTCGAACGGTATAAACCGAAGCGGTTGATCATTTTTTCCCGAGATGAATTAAAGCAGTATGAGATGCAGCAAGTGTTTAACGCGCCATGTATGCGTTATTTTATCGGTGATGTGCGCGATGGTGATCGCCTAAAGCAAGCCTTTAAAGATGTGGATTTTGTGATCCATGCCGCCGCACTTAAACAGGTTCCCGCTGCCGAATACAACCCGATGGAATGCATAAAAACCAATATCCATGGAGCCGAAAATGTGATCCGGGCCGCCATCAGTAATAATGTTAAGAAGGTCATCGCCCTCTCAACAGACAAAGCCGCGAGTCCTATTAACCTATATGGTGCGACTAAGTTGGCCTCCGATAAGCTGTTTGTTGCCGCTAATAACGTGGTGGGAGATGGCAAAACCCGATTTGCCGCTGTTCGCTATGGTAATGTTGTGGGGTCACGTGGCTCAGTCGTGCCTTTCTTTAAACAACTGATAGCTAATGGCGCGACTTCCTTGCCCATTACCCATCCCGATATGACACGTTTTTGGATTACTCTTCAGGATGGTGTTGATTTTGTTTTAAAAAACTTCTCCCGTATGCAGGGCGGGGAGATCTTCGTACCTAAAATACCTTCCATACGCATCACTGATCTTGCCGCAGCCTATGGGCCGAGTTTGGAGCAGCAGATTGTAGGTATTCGTCCCGGGGAAAAAATGCATGAGGTCATGTGTCCAGGGGATGATTCCCATCATACGATTGAATTTGATGATCATTTTGTCATCACGCCAAGTATTCGTTTTTTTGGGCGTGAAACAGACTTTTGTACCAATGCTTTAGGAGAGAAGGGGCAGGCTGTGCCGATGGGATTTGAATATAATTCTGGCACTAATCCACATTTTTTAACACAGGCTGAAATTCTTAAACTGGATACCGTTGCATGATCCCCTATGGCCGACAAGACATCAATCAGGCTGATGTTGATGCTGTGATTGAAGTGCTTAATTCTGATTATTTGACTCAAGGGCCTAAGCTTCCTGCATTTGAGTCAGCAGTTGCTTCCTATTGTTCAGCTCGCTATGGCGTAGCAGTAAATAGTGCGACTTCTGCCTTACATATTGCATGTCTCGCTCTTGGGGTTGGGCCAAACGATATAGTATGGACTTCTCCAATTACCTTTGTCGCCTCGGCAAACTGCGCGCTTTACTGCGGAGCTGAGATTGATTTTGTCGATGTGGATCCTCTAACGGGTAATCTTTGTCCAAATGCATTGGCAATGAAATTAGAACAAGCTGCTCGGATAGGGAAGCTCCCTAAGGTTGTTATCCCTGTACATTTATGTGGTCATAGTTGTGATATGGCAGCGATCGCTGCTCTTGCTGAACAATATAGCTTTAACATCATTGAAGATGCCTCGCATGGGATTGGCGGGAGCTATCATGGATACCCTTTGGGTAGCTGCCAATACTCTGATATTACCGTTTTTAGCTTTCACCCCGTCAAAATTATCACCAGCGCCGAAGGCGGTATGGCCATGACAAACAGCTCAGAATTAGCTGAAAAAATGGCCCTTTACCGCAGCCACGGTATCACTAAAGCCCCCGATAAAATGTTAAGACCTGATGAAGGGGACTGGTATTACGAACAACACGCCTTGGGATTTAACTATAGGATGACTGAGTTGCAGGCAGCGCTTGGTTTGTCGCAAATCAGCAGACTTAGTGCTTTTGTGTTGAAACGCAATGAACTAGCCGCTATATATCGTAAAGAACTCATTGGATTACCCTTTTGCTGGGTTGAGCCTTTGTCAAATACTCAAAGTGCTAGACATTTACAAATTATCCGCCTAAATGACGCATCAAGAAGAAAGCAGCTATTCAACGATATGAGAGCTGCAAATGTACAAGTGCATGTGCATTATTTCCCCGTACATCTTCAACCTTACTATTTAAAACAAGGATTTAAAGAAGGTGATTTCCCACAAGCAGAGGCATTTTATCAACAGATATTGACCTTGCCACTCTATCCTTTGATGACTGATAAGGAACAAGCCTGCGTTATTAACACCTTGTTAGCTGTACTGTAAGAAAATTCAATAGTGTTAGTTTACCGCTCCCAATAAGTGGCGGATATCATCTATAAGCGCTTGTATTCCCAAGTGTGATTCAAAGACTCTTGTTGCTTGGTTCTGGAGAGACCTTCTTTGTTCGGGCTCTGTAAGCAGTTGTTGTAACATCATCTTTGCTTCTTCCAATGAATAGCTCACTAGACAACAGCGCTCTTGATTGAGGGCGATGAGTTCGGCTTCATCACAGAGATGTTGGGGGGGAAGAAGTAGGGTTGCTGCTTTCCCATAAATGGACTCAAATAGCGATAAGCCATAACAGCTTAAAATGATCTCTGATTGAGCGATTATCTCTTTAAGGTTGTCAGGATTTTGTTGAACCACTATGGCTGAATTGGGGGGCAGTTGGGGAGCTGGGGCCAGTGGGCCTTGAATCCATAAAATGGGCCAATCAGTACCAATGGAGTCCAGTATCGTTGGGAGTTCTCGGCCATAGCCCAACGCATCGCTACCCCCCGTGAGAACTAGAATTTGTGCTTGCTTAGCCGCTTGTGGAATTGTGCTAAAGAGATAATTTTTCCAGCCAGCGGATATTTTTGGATGATGGGTTGGACAATTGAAGCTTGGAATAAATAGCCAATCCAGTTCATCCAGTAATGGTGCCATTTTATCGATGCCAATCCGCTTTGCACCGTGCTTAGCTAACCCTGCTAGCCTATTGGCAAATGATTCTAAGTCGATAAAGTTAGGATGAAAATCAAGTAGTACTAATGGATTTTGGTCTTCGGTTAATGCGCTGAGCAATGCTTGCTCATCCTCATGCCACACTACTTTTGAGCTTGAGTCTAATCGTTGCCCAGCTTCGCTATAAGCGTGAATATTTACTCCTAGGCTTAAATGCTCCTGCAATGCATTGGCAATTAATTCTGAGCGCTTGAAATGTCCTAAACCTATTTGAGGCCCCAGATGACAATAGATACTAGCCTTAGCATAGTTTTTGTTAGCAGCTTTTTGTTGTACATGGGCATTTATGGCGAACAGAGCAGAATCTTTTAGTAACTCTTCTTGTACCCACTCTAAACTGACAACTGTTTCCGTTGGATTATTTACATACCATCGGCGATAGACTTCAACCATAAAGCGATAGTCAGCATGGGTATCTACTGAAATACGATGGGTAATTTTTCCATAATTACCGCTGTCATCGATATATAGTTTTGTTAATACAGGTCTTAATTTATCACCATATCCCACATGCTCCCGTGACATTACACAATCACTAACGGCCATCAACCTATTCCAGCCAGCTTTAGTATAAAACCCCATCCCTTCATGGAGTGAAATGATCCCTTCTTTGAGTGTGATAGTGTCTTTATCTGAGGCTTTCAGGGCTCGCAGAGCGTGATCGATAAAATTGGGGTCTATAAGTGGGCAATCACCACAGATATACACGATATAATCAGGTTGTTGTCGCTGGATGATCCTATCAAGCCTGCCCATCAGATCATTAACATTACCTTCAAAGGGGACACAGGTTAGCTGGTTTTCTTGTGCCCAATTGATTAGGGGTTGGTTGAA
This sequence comes from Shewanella sp. MM_2022_3, assembly GCF_022557375.1. Taxonomy (NCBI): domain Bacteria; kingdom Pseudomonadati; phylum Pseudomonadota; class Gammaproteobacteria; order Alteromonadales; family Shewanellaceae; genus Shewanella; species Shewanella sp. MM_2022_3. The sequence goes on along the minus strand of NZ_JAKZGV010000013.1, from coordinate 83,942 downwards.
CTCATCTGCAGTTGTGGCAAGTTCTATTGCGCTAATTGTGCTACACGTCTTTAGGCGCCTTAAAATATGGCCAATAATAGGAAGAGTATTACCTGCGGCATCACAAGCAAGTGGTAGCAAATGTTTACCAGCTAAGCGACTAGAGTTAAGGCGTGCGCCAATGATGGCGAGTATTTTGGTCATAGATTAATACTCTCAGGGGTAATGCAGAGATTGAAATCGAGTAAATTGCCACCTTCCTTGAGTGTCTCATCGGCTTCTGCTAACGAAAACCATAATCGATTAAGGTATTTATCATCTATTTTTTTACTCGAAATCATGGGGAGTGCAGCACAATTGGCGGGATCCCAAGTTAATCGCACGCCACATTGGCCGCTGCCAAACCGAATTTGGCCAGCAGTAGCACCAATGGCGCTATTTGCCGAAACAATTGAAGATACAGGAGAACCTTGGTCCATATCCTCTTGTATTTGAAAAAACTCTTCCTGAACACCACCGAGATTGGTCTGGTACCAAGCTCTATTATCACAGCCGAGTAAGGTCAGATAACTGAGTCGGATTGAGGCTTCAGGGCGCTGCTTGTCCTCAAAAAAAAGGCCAGTGTGTAAAGATTCATGCTCGATACGGTACCATTTAATGATGGCGCCACTTTTTAATGATTGACGGCAATAAATCACTAAATTGCCCTCTGCGCAGCCCAATTCATAATTTACTCGATTGAGATCGGTGACACGATCACGTGCACGAAATCGTTCCATCAACAAATGATTCGAGTAGAAATCAGCACCATAACTAATATGGTCGAAGTAACCATGGGATAAGGTACCGAGGACAGGTTCAAAGTCGTGGGACTTAAAGGCTAATTTATCAATAGCCAATCCTCGGTTACCATTTAGGCTGAGGTGTACCTTAGGGGTACGAATATGCAAACGACGTCTTTGTGTATCGTACTCAATCCGAATATCTTCTTGTGCTTCCCAAGGCGCAAATACTGGCGCATTAGCAGGATTAGCAACCAAGTTAAGTTGCTGATAGCGTTTTGCGGTGAGATGGGTACGCAGATCGCTTGCCCACATACGGCATAAGTTTCGCCAGTCTTGCTCTGTTGCATGTGGATTATGTGCGAGTATGGTGAATCGTTGATAGCATAGACTGTTGAGTAGGAGGTCATTACGACCACTTAATCCCCAGCGGCTAACATTATATTTAGCTTGTTTTTTGACTGAAACCGGATGCTCTGCATTGGTGATTTCGACCGCATTTGATTCTTGCCAAAACTTAAGAATGTGTTGAGGCAATTGCCAACAATAGTTATCCATCTCTGCAAGAGTGTTAAAAAGGGTGGTAATCCGCTGCCATTCTCCTTCAACGTGATCCGTCTCAGTTTGATAGCGCCCGGGACGAAAGTCGAACACTTCGGCATCACTGCCATAAACAGGAAAGGCCAGCATGCCAGGTTTGAAGATTTTAACGAGATAGTGCAGATAATCTTCGAGTGTTAATTCACCATGAACATAACGCTGGAACTTTTGAAAAGCGATTGCGTGGTTCCAAATCACCTTAATTGTTCTACCACTTGCGGCTTGTAAACTCTGTGGCCTGTCTAACAGTGTGTTGGACCAGTTTGGATTATGGGAGTAGGGATTATCCCATTCCACCACTACAGCTTCAAAACCTTGGTCGATATAAACATCTAAGAGCCCTGCTGAAACGGCTTGCTCATTGATATAAGCAATTTGAGGATGCACCCCAAGCAAGCTGTGATAGGTATCCTGACCGAGACGGAGGTTAGCCTGATTGACTTTTGCAGGAACCAAAGGCCCAATAATTTGGCTATCACCGCTGGCGATAAGTTCGCACATTCCTTGTTGGAGCAATAGTTTGAATTCCTGTACCCACAGAGGGTCAACCTGTTGAACAGCTTCTAAGGTATAGGCCGTCATTTCAATTCCAACAGGAATACCTTTTTGCGCTATCTGTAGGAGTGGCCAATAGCATTTGCGAATGACTTCGGCATGTTGTTCATTTTCAATGGAGGAAAAGGCCAAGTTTAAATGGAACACTGTATATAGTGCGACGGGTTGAACCTTAGGCATTTTCGCATACACCTTAGTTATTAATTGGCTAAATGAGATAGTTAAGTTCAAAAATTACAAATGCAGTAGATGTATAACAAGTTACTGACCCACGACTAAAATCTTAGCAGTTATCAGTAGGTTGTTACAACGTCATATTAATTGGCTTAAAATTTGCTATTCTTTGAAACGCCAACTTACTGACATTATCTATCTGAGGAACCGAGATGCATCAAAAAACATCTGAACAACATATGGGATATCTCGTTGACGAGATCAATGGGTTCCAAGTGATTGAATGTCAAATGTGTGGATTTAAACACATCCATCCTCTGCCAACGTTAGCTGAGCTTGAAAAAATCTATCGGCATGAATACTACACTCTAGATAAACCTCTATTTCTCCAAGAAACAGAAGAGGATAAAAATTGGTGGAACGCAGTGTATTCCGACCGTTATGATACTTTTGAAGAGTATTTGCCTGCTACGGCGCGACGCATATTAGATGTAGGTTCTGGTCCTGGATATTTTGTGAGTTATGGTCAGAAGCGGGGTTGGAAATCGATGGGGGTTGAACCATCTGCTCAAGCCTGTGAACACGCAAGAGGTCTAGGGGTTGAAGTCGTTGAGAATTTCTTTAATCATAAGACCGCGATTTCTCTAGGGAAATTTGATGCAATTCATGCAAATGCCGTTCTTGAGCACATCCCTAATCCAATGGAAATGGTATCACTTTTTAGAGAGTCTCTGGTACAAGGTGGTATATTGTGTGTTGTTGTTCCAAATGACTACAATCCTTTTCAAGAAGCGCTGCGAACGTATGAGGGATATAGTCCTTGGTGGGTCGCTCCACCGCATCATCTTAATTATTTTAGCTTTGAGACCTTGGGCAAGTTGCTGATCTCTCAAGGGTTTGAGGTTGTGCTGCAGGAGACGACTTTTCCCATCGATATGTTTTTACTGATGGGGGATAATTATGTTGATTCCCCTCAGCTTGGACGTGCTTGCCATAAAAAGCGGATGAGATTTGATACTCAACTATTACGCTCTGGTAATAATCAGGTTAAGCGAAAGTTTTATCAGGCACTTGCTTCTGTAGGGATGGGACGTGAAGTCGTTCTGTTTGCAAAGAAAATCTAGAGAAAATAATTAGGGATATCTATGAGTAATGTTAAAATATTGATCCAAGCAAGCTCTCGTTCATGGGCTGGAGGACGGGATATTTGCATGGGGCTAGTGAATGGTGAAATCGCCGTTGTTAGAACAATTAGACATGCATTAGCCGCATTCCCTGATGCTCAATTATGCCTAGTTGCTCCAGAATTTGATCGTGATGGTGAGTTAAATAAGGTTGTGGAAATTATTGCTGATAAACGTTTGAAGGCATTTTACGGATTTGATGAAAGCCCACTTAAACGTATGATAGCAGCATCAATTGAGCTAACAGATGATGATTACATTGTTCGTGTGGACGGAATCCATTTCTGTTTTGATTTTAATCTTAGCCAACAAATGTTAACCATTGCACAACAAAAAAATCTCGATTGCATTAAGTTACCAGCTGATTTTCCTGTTCATTTTAGTTCTGAGATTTTTCGAGTCGGAGCTCTTCGTGAGCTTGCGAATCTTCTCACTACTCCTGAGTTGGCTAAATTTCATGTTCATCCTAAAACGTATTTTGAACTGAATCGTTATGATTATAAGTTTGAACACTTGAAAGTCTTGCCTCAATATTCTGATGAGTATTTAAATGAATGTAGGCAATTGGCGCAACCTATCTATGAGATCCCACGCCAAGAAGTTAATAGCCATCGGATTGCTAGTGGCGATAGACTAGGTTATCACTATCAAATAGCACTTAAATATCTTAAAAAGAACATGAGGGTTTTGGATATTGCTTGTGCTGATGGCTATGGTGTTCGCATGATGTCATCTTCAGTATCCTTGGTACATGGAGCTGATTTAGATGCGGAAAGTGTCAATTTTGCTAGGCAGAATTCATCTCAACAAAACGTAGAATTTTTTGTTGAAGATATAACTAATATGTCATTTGATGATAATAGTTATGATGGTGTTACATGTTTTGAAACATTGGAACATGTACCAGAAGACGCTTGTCTCAAAGAGTTGCTACGTATCATCAAGCCTGGTGGTATGTTAATTCTCAGTACACCACAAAATAGTTATGGTCATATTCCAGTTAATTCCTGTCACTTAGTTGAGTATAATTTAGATTATCTCCTTAAATTGACGGGGCAGTATTTTCACGTTATTAAGGTAATTGGTATTAAGGCTGGCATTATACATGATGATGCAGATCCTTATGGTACTAATACTGTTTTGGTTTGTATAAAACCTATTCGTTAAATTTAAGGATTTTTTATGCTAGTTAATGATGAACTTAAATTTATAAACTCGACTATTGAGCTTAAAAATTTACCAATTAAGGCTCTTGATTTAGAAGCAGATAAAATCCGCCGTTTTTTAATTGACAAGATTTCCACTACTGGAGGACATATTGGAGCAAATCTGTCCGTCATTGAGTTGACTATTGCAATCCATTATGTATTTGACTCGCCTGTTGACAAAATTATTTTTGATACTGGTCATCAAGGGTATACTCATAAATTGATTACTGGTCGGAGAAAAAAGTTCGAATCTTTAAATACCTATAAGGGAATGAGTCGTTTTATTGCAAGAGAGGAAAGCGAGCACGATATCATTGATGCCTCGCATGCTGGAACCTCAATATCATTAGCAACAGGTATTGCTGCGGCATTAAAAACTAAAAAAACAGATCATTATACAGTTGTCATTATTGGTGACGGTTCTTTGGTTGAAGGCATGGCATTTGAAGCTCTCAACTTTGGTAGCGTAGATAAGAACTCTAAACTTGTGATAGTTGTAAATGATAATGAGATGGCTATCGCACCATCAATTGGCGGATTAAGGCAGCTTACCACTGGTGTTGATTGGCATAAGAAATCTCAACATTTTTTTGAAAGTCTAGGTTACAACTATATTGGCGTTCAAAATGGTCATTGTTCAGAAGATGTTGTTTTTGCGCTTAATCATGCCAAGTCACTAGGTCAGCCAACAGTTGTACATGTTAAAACCGAGAAAGGTAAAGGTTTAGCCTGTGCTGCAACTCATCCTTATAAAATGCATTTTTCAATGCCTTTCGATGCAGTATCTGGACTGGGGGCATCACCAACCATTTCGGGTAAGACTTTTGCTGTGGTTTTGGCCGAAAAATTAGCAGAATTAATGACATTAGATACTAAAATTAATGTTATTACACCTGCCACACCTTATGCATCGTCTTTAGATTATTTGTCTATGCAGTTTCCTGATCGCGTAATTGATGTTGGAATGGCAGAGCAACACGCTGTTGGAATGGCTTGTGGTATGGCTCTGGAAGGGTTAAAACCCGTGGTATGTATGCAAACCACTTTTATGCAAAGAGCATTTGACCAGTTATTACACGATGCTTGTTATATGAATTTACCTATTACAGTGTTAGGTGTTAGGGCTGGCTTTGCTGGTTATGATGGTTCCACTCATCATGGAGTGTATGATATTCCATACTTAAAATCATTCCCGAATATGCAACTGGAATATCCTATAAATAGTGCAGAAGCTCAAAGGTTGTTAGAAAAACGATTAGAGAACCCAATGGGACCTATGGTTATTTTACATCCTTATGAGCCTTTAATTATACCTGAGCCGCTGTCTGGAGTCCTTCAGCGCGGCCTGTCTGTGGCTGCTATGGGAGAAGATGGCTTTGTTATTTGTCTTGGAAATACATTAGCTAAAGCTTGGGAGTTAAAATCACGTTTAGCTAAATTGGGTAGGACATTTGGTATTATCTGTGTACAGACTATTAAGCCGTTTCCTTCAAATGAGATTCTTGAATTATTAGTTTCTGGTATGGACATCATCACTCTCGAAGAGAGTATATTAGCGGGTGGGTTTGGCTCCTTATTACTTGAAAGTTTCAGTGATTCTGATGTCAATTTCCGAGTCTTTAGAAGTGGCATTATTGATCGTTTTATTCGCCCTGGAAGTAAGCAAGAATGTAGTGATGAAGCGGGTATAACTGCTCAACAAATAATTATGCAAATCCAGCAGCGTTGGACAGAATATCAAGAGGATAAATGAGTGGGCAGACTCACAGGAAAAGTAGCACTTATCACGGGCGCTTCAAGAGGAATCGGTGCTGGTATTGCGGAAGCGTTTGCGAAAGAAGGTGCTGACGTCATCATTAATTATAATACCAATAGTGAAGCTGCAACGAACGTTGTTAATAAGCTTAAAAACTTTGGATGTAAAGTTATCGCTATTCGTGCAGATATTACAAAGCGTGATGAGATTCAATATCTAATACAGAAATCACAACTTGAATTTGGTCGTATCGATATTTTGGTAAATAATGCTGGCATTAATCAAAGAGGTTGGTTTGATGAAATAACGGATGAAGCTTGGGATATGATAATGGGTACTAATCTAAAAGGTCCTTTTATGTGTTGCCAAGAGATTTTTCCACTAATGAAAGCCGCTGGTGGTGGCCGGATTATCAACATATCCTCTGTAGCAGGCCAGTATCATGGTCCTAAGACAGTGCATTATGCTGTATCAAAGGCAGGTTTAAATAGTTTAACTAAAATACTTGCTCGTTATGGAGCAGAACACAATATTCTTGTTAATGCTGTTGCTCCTGGACTAATTCGTACTGATCAGACCGCTGATGAAATTGATTCGCCTGCAGGAGTTAAGGTCATAGATATGACTTTGCTAAAAAGAGCCGGAAGAATTGAAGATATTTCAGATGCTTGTGTATTTTTGGCCTCGGATGAGCAACAGTATATGACAGGGCAAATACTGGCAGTGAGTGGAGGAGCAATTCTTGATAACTAAAGCCAAGAATCTATTGCTTTTAGGCGCTAGCTCAGATCAAATCTTTGCAATCAAAACGGCAAAGGCGATGGGGCATCATGTTATCGTTGTTGATGGTAACCCTAAGTCCCCAGGCTTTTTAATGGCTGATCAATATGCCGTCGTTAGTACAAGGGATTTACCTGCACTAAAAGCATTTGTCGATGAGTTAAATATCCCTGTGCATGGTGTTGCTGTAATGGGAAGTGATATTTCGCAATATGTTTCCGCTCTTGCAGAATATCTGTCTGTTCCTTGTATTCCGCTAAAGGCTGCCAAGATTGCAACCAATAAACTATTGATGAAGGAATGTTTTGCTGAAAAGGGTATTGCGATTCCTTGGTTTTCTGCAGTGGATAGCTTTGAGCATCTGTGTGAGTTAGTTGTCGAACGAGGGTTTCCACTCGTTCTTAAACCAGTTGATCGCTCCGGAGCCAGAGGTGTGTTCTTGTTAAAGGAGGGGGTTGATTTAGAAACTTTATACCGATGTTCTCTTCAAGAGTCATTTAGTGGTCAGCTCATCATTGAAGAATATCTAGAAGGTCCACAGATCAGTACTGAAACCTTATTTTATCAAGGGAAAGGACATACTATTGGATTTGTTGACCGTAATTATGAAATGTTGGATGTTTTTGCTCCATATATTATTGAAAATGGTGGTTGGCAACCGAGTCGTTTATCGCAACAGCAGCGAAGTGAGATTGAGCGATTAATTGGTGATGTTGCCAAAGCATTAGAAATTAGAAGTGGTGTGATAAAAGGAGATATTGTTTATACCTCTTCGGGGCCAAAAGTTATTGAAGTCGCTACTAGATTAAGCGGAGGTGATTTTTCAGAAAGTCTTGTTCCGTTAGGTTTAGGCGTGAACTATGTTCAAACAGCGCTAGAAATTGCGTTAGATATACCGCCTAATTTTGATACATTAGTACCAAAGCAAAACCAATTTGTTGCCAACCGTTACTTTTTCCCTAAGGAAGGTCAACTGGTCGCTATTCACGGGATTGAACAAGTTAAATCTCAGAACTTCGTCAAAAAGTTAGAGTTTTTTGTCAATTTTGATGAAATAATAAGACCAATTTGCAGTCATTCGGATAGGGCTGGTGTATTTATTGTAATTGCAGATTCTTTTGAAGAGTTAGAGATGCGAATAGCTTGGGTTTACAAAACGATTGTATTTGAAGTTTGTTAACCATGTGATGAATAACACAGGATTTCATATCCAGTGTTATTCGATACTACAACATTTCTAAAAATGTGAGCGAATATGCTTTAATGGTCGTAACCCATCTATTGGATCTGCACGCCAATCTCGATCAGGTGCTTCACTGGGCGCTAATACTTTATCCGGTCTGCCATCAAGTAGTTGCGCTTCTCTGCATTCATTTATGACAAGTTGCATTTGTTCTGGTAACCAACAGTGGCCTGCAGCATATTCTGCGCCCTGTTTGTCTAGGTCAATATGGAACTCAATACAATCAGCTAACCAACGATTAACGGCGCGGCGAATCACAGCCGATGAAACAGAGTGATCAGACCAACCCACTTTAATGTTGTAGCGTTCACGGAAACGCCCAAGCACAGCTAAGTTACAATCTGCTTTTGGCGTCGGATAGGCTGATACACAGTGTAATAATGTAATATCCTGACAGCCAGCATTTTGTAACACATTAATCGCATGATCAATTTCCTCAAAATTAGCCATGCCCGCTGAAATCACAATTGGTTTTCCTGTTTTCGCGCAGGCCGCGAGTAGGTCGTCCCAAAGTAATTCATAGGATGCGATCTTGTAGAAATCCACAAAGGGTTCAAGCTCAGCTACTGCGTCGAGATAAAACGGGGTACAAGAAAACTGAATACCGTATTCTTCGCAGGATTGCTTGAGTTGGGGCAGAAAACTGACTGGTAACTCCCATTGTTTACGTTTACGATGCATTTCACTCTTAGATAGAATCTCAGGTGCAAACAGTTCTTCAATTTTAAACAGTTGAAACTTAACGGCATCACAACCTATTTCAGCGGCTGTTTTGATAAATTCTATGCAACGCTGTAAGTCTCTATGATGGTTACTAGAAACTTCGGCGATAAAGACAGGGGAATGTTTAGTCATAGTGGCTCACACAATGGTGTTGATAACGTATTAACGGCAAATGACAGGGAAGCTTTAAATTAGCGTTTTAGCGACTGACAAGGGCAATGAGCTCATACTCTAAGTAATCAGCAAGATTAAGCCAATCGTGTTGCTCCTGAGCTTGTAGCATTGGCGCCAGCATTTGCTGAAACGAGGGTAATTGCATCAGCTCGGGGTGATGTTTCTCTATTGAATCGAGACATAAACGAAATTCCACTGATGCCTGAGCTTCCTTGCCTAAACGGAAGGAGTGGGCCGCTTGGCAAAGCATGTCTTCAAGGGACTGTTTTGGTGAAGGTTTTGGCGAATTATGTGGTTTAGACAACATTAAATCAGCTCCTTATATTGCGAACCGCGGATCTTCGCGCCCGATAAACTGGCTTGGTAAAACTTTACCTGTGGATGTTTAGCAATATAGCGTTCTAAATGTCGTAAATAAGCGCGAAGATTTAGATCAGTAGCAATCCGTTGACCTTTACCATTAATCAACCAATGTTTTGCTTCTCTCACCTTTTGTATCACAGCTTCAACCCATATTTTTTCAGATTTGTCCTTGCTTTCAAATGGATAATCATTCCAAAAAGCATGACTTTTATTATTGCAGTAACAAAAGTCACAGCCTAATAGTGTGATTTCCTTAGCATGTAACTTAACGGCTAAATCAATTGCTGGGTGAATCACACTGCCATTTGTAAACAGCCTCAGCTTGGGGTTCAGCTGGGACATGCTGTCGTAAATTTTGCTCGTGCCATAAGCCACAAATCTTGGCCCTAACCAATGGGCTAATACTTCGGGTGCTACTCGAGGAAAATACACAAGATTGATTTCTTGGGTTTCTGACAAAGGCAAATGATAGGAGGAAATTAAACCGTCAATACAGACCACGATATCAGGCTTAATCTGATGATGAAGTAAACCACGTAAAGCCGTATCCGCAGCAATCAATAAGGGTCTCGATGGGCTTAAACTCAACTGCTTAAGATAAGCATAATGTTCTTCTAAAGACGGACCTGAGCCTATAACAATTGCTTTGTATGGATTGTAGCTTTTCGTTAAATGGGCAGCATCGGGATCATTAGTAATAAACACCTGATTATCGGCAAAGCGCTTAAGGATCTCAGGATCATCGATTTGATGGTGTCGATTGGTGAAATCACGATTAAGCTCCATCACCAAGAGATCCCTCAGTGTGGCATTGTCATCACTGACGAGATTGAGATCTGGGGTAATGGCAACATTCGGAAATTGCAGCGTGGCACTGGGCATCGCATTTAATACCACATTCGGATGACTTAGCCATTCCCGCTGATCGGTATAACAAAGCAGTAACGCGAATACGGCTAAGTTTAAAATGCAAGCTTCGATTTTTTGATATTGCGGATTATCCGTTAATAGACTCGGCACATCACCCATACCCACGCCATAAACCGTGACTTGGTGAACATTTGAGGGAAGGGTACTAATAAACAGCTGTGCTTCAGCGATGCGGTCATGGCGACTGCTGAGCTGAATGCCATTAACACTGATAGTTTGGTTTTGGCCTTGGACTAAGTGTGCATCAAGATGGTCAATTGATTGGCTTTTTATCGCAGCAGCCACAATTGGCCAGCGTTTAGCAATAATACTCAGATTAGTGGCAAATAGTTCAGTCATTCCGTTTCCTCGGAAGCTTTCGTGTTGATATTACCGACATCACTATCTGGTCTCTCCACAGGGACTCGAACCCCGATCGGCCGCTTAGGAGGCGGCTGCTCTATCCTGTTGAGCTATGAAGAGACACTGGTGATTATACTGGTTTTATCTTTGATTAAAAGGCTTATGATTTAGTTGCTTAAATCTTAAGCGCGATGTCGTTTATCTGTACATTGTAAACCGCATTTTGGTCAACGAGTACGGCTGTTGCACTTTCTTCACTCACTTGTTCAATTTGCACTGTTGCTCGGCTTTTGGTAGCAATGGCACGCATTTCATTGAGTCTATCCGGTAAATTGCGTTGTAACACCACTTGGAACTTATCACCAACTCGAATGCCATGTTTTCGGCCTAGGTTGAGAATAATCCGATCTCCTTGACGACTGACAACTTGCCCAAGTAGTGGTCTACAGTTGAGCGTGTTATCAATATCGCGAGTCGCTTCTTGCAGCAGTTGGCTGATATTTTTGCCGTAGGATGAACGCCAAAATCTATCACTATTGGGGGCAACAATGGCTTGTTCCTCAAATTCCCACCGAGCCGATGTGCTGTAGGTTTTGTTCCATACTTCTTCACCGCTAATGCCGTGATAGAGGCTAAGCTTTAATTGGAACTGCCTTTGTGGCGCTTCATCCCACCATCCCATAAAGGTGGCTTGTACTGGCTCGGTTGAAATATCAATAATTTGCGGTAGTAAAATGTATTGGCTATCGGTAATTTCACTCAGCCAACTCGGAAGTCTATAGCCGCGGATATCGACCAGTTCTTGTGCGATATCGAGTCTTTCTTTGGCATGGATATGGCTGTATCCAGTTGATGAGTAGCCATCAATACTGTTACCGAGTCTTTCGGAGATGACTTCTTCAAATCCTGATAATTGGCCGTAGCGTAATTGTGCTCGATCTTTTATTTGGGCTTGGGGAATAAGGATCGCGGCTTTTAATTGGCCCGTAGGGCATTGTTGTGTTGGGTCATCATTCAGATCGAGCCTGAGCGACACATAAATTTTATTCCCTTGAATGCGTTCACTTACTAACTGAATACTAATCGCTTGAGCGTTACGATTAATGGCGAAGCTGTCTTGTGTGAGATTGCCGTTGGTGGTTTGTTGTTCACTGGATATTTGGATCCCGGTGCTGAGGGTGGCATAGCTAACCGCTTGATTGATGGCTTCTTCCCGCGCTTGGGCGATGTTGCCATTAGTGATGATTGCTTCACCACTGGCTTCGACCCATTCTGCTTGTGCTTGATTAGCTTGAAGTGCGGCCAGCAGTAGGCTGCTAATGATGAGCAAGTGCTTTCTGAGTATGTTCATTAATAAGCCCTTCAGGTCAATTGTGCCAATCAGTTGAGTCAGTTTAATGGCGGTTTTATTGGCTGTAAAAGCAAGTTCCGTGCCTGATTTATGAAATATCCCCAAACTATCTGAAGTTGCTGAATAGGTAAAGAGGGTAAAGTTATTGGCACCGTTGTCGATAATCAGGTGAGTGAATCAAGGATTGTATTTTGACTTGGTCTAATATTTGCAATCTTTTTGACTAAAGATTGCGGCTCGCTTTGAGGCGCATTGATATCGATAATGAGGTTATTCCCATGCTAAAGCGTGCGTTCATTCCCCTGGCTCTTTTGGTGCTGATTGGGTGTGCGACTAAACCCGTTGTGCCGCCAAAACCTAGCCTAGTTGATGGCAATGGTTTGCCGCCGACAGCGGTGATTAATCATTTAGCTCAGCGTATTGTGACCGAGCTAGTCAAGCAAAATGATGCATTGCGTCCTGATCAACCTATTGTTGTAACTACACCAGTATTGGTGGGCGACATGACGAGTACGAATGCGGTTGCGCTGCAATTGCAGCAGGGACTCATGGCATCGTTGCACAGTTTTCAATTTAACGTGGTGGAGTTAAATCTCGCCGATGGACTGCGTGTTACTGGCGAGGGCGATTTTATTTTGACGCGTGATTGGCAAAAGCTTTCGACCAACTTACCTGTTGACCATATTGTGGTATCCACGATGAGCCCGACGACCAATGGCTTAGCCATTAATACTCGAATCGTTACCTTAAGTAACAACCGAGTGGTGTCAGCTTCACAGACCTTTGTTACACAAAAAGAATTAAGCAATTATATGCAGCCCTCTGAGCAAGTGATCTCCCACGATGGGATTTTATATCGTCAGTCGGCTCCCGGTATGAATGAAGTGCGTGTATTAGGAGATGGAAAATGAAACGCTATCTGTTAGTGATTGCGGCGCTTCTACTGACAAGTTGTGCCTCTAGAGACAAGTATGTGCAGTGGGAAGATGTTCCTCCATCTAGCTTCCCTAAGCTAACGGCCATTGGTTATGCCCCGTTAGCGACTCAACCAGCGAAAGAGCAATCTCAAAGAATGTTGATGGCGATGCAAGCATCTAAAATTGTGGCTTACCGTGAGCTAGCTGAACAAGTATACGGCCAAAAGATCACCGCTAACAGCAGTGTCAGTGATTGGATGCTAACCGATGATAATGTTAAAGCTTCAGTCACTGGGGTGATCCGCGGCGCAAGAGTAGTTAAAAGTTATCCCGCAGGTGAGCATTACGTTACTGAGTTAGAACTTGATTTTTCTAAGGTATGGCAAATCTATCAGCAGCAGAGTCGGCCACAGAGAATTAAAGAAGTCACTTACTTTTAAGGTGTCATCTCCTATCCGCCAGAAGACAAGCATGAGATGGTTTGGGTACGGATAATCGATAAACAAAAACCGCGCTTACTAAGCGCGGTTTTTGTTTGAAATCCGTTTGTACTTATAACACCTTACGCTTTTAGATCATTGCCTAAGCTTGAGATTGTTGAGGTTTTACCTTTATCGTTATACGTCAGCGTGGTGGCATTTCGGCTCGCCTGCAAGGCTTGAGCAAAGCGGTTTAGGCTTGCAAGATTCATCTCGATCAAACTAGCATTTTGTGCGTTGAGATCTTTGCATTCTGCTAGAGCCTCTTTAACCACTGCCATTTTATCGGATAGCTCAACTTGCTCTGTGAGTAAGGCTTTATCGCTGTGACTAGCCAGCAAGTCATCATTTGCTTTAAGGGCTTGTAGACATGTTGATTTTTGCTCAGCAAGGGACAAAAGCAAATCGGCGTTTTGGTCAACCAAAGCGCCTTTTTCCTTAAGAATAATTTGTTTAAGAACAGCCAAATGGGCGTGTTGTTGATCTACCAGTTTAGCTATTTCTGTCATAGTTACTCTTTATTAAGCTCATTTAATTCTGCTTCGAAGCTGGCAATATTCGCAGCCAACTTTTCGGGATCAATTTTATAACGACCTTCGGCAATGGCTTGTTTTATTTCGGCCACCTTCTTTTGGTCGACTTCAGGTAGACTGGCCATTTTGGTTTGAGCTCCTTGTAACTGTTGAGCTTGAGCCGTAATGACAACAGAGTCACCTTTTAGTTGAGTTGATTTAGCCGCTACCTGAGAGGTTTTCTCGCTTTCGCTGCTTTGTTTAGTGCTGTTTGAACGGACTTGTGCGGCCGCTCCGGCGTTAAATTTGCTAATATCAATTGCCATTTTAGGCTCCAGCGTCATGTATACGGATTTCTTAACTGGGGTATCGGCAGCTTATCGAAAAGCTTTAGCTTATTTTACATTCTAACTTCTACTTCGCCAATCGCTGTAATTATGGCATCTAGCTCTTTGTTAGAACTGCTATTTTTGATTCGAATTTGGTCGCCGATATTACCATCTTGCAGCGCCTCTCCCACAGTTTTTAGTACGAAGTTATTTGAACGCACATAAATCGACACTGTGTCATTTTTACAGACAAAGCAAAGGTTGTTCGCAAAAATAGGATAATTTTTCGCGACTCGGCGTTTAACTCTCACGCCTGTAAGCTGATTAGTATCGCTAAATTGCATACCACGCAAACTATTTTGGTCAACATAGCGGATCTCGACCTGTGAAGGACTGATTAATTCACCTGGCGCTAAGGTTTCGGTTGCGACCACAACAGGAAAAAGAATGTCTACTCTAACAGACATAAAAATCTGCCAAGGGTAGGCGAGATCGGGGGTATCACAACTGACTTTTATTGTGTTATTACGGCTAATTTCGCGTTCTGAAGCTAATTCGACCCTTATTGGTGATGTGCACTGTGCTGGCAGCATTCGGTTATCGACCGTTTGTGGATTAATGTCGACTTTCGCATTTGCAGGTACAGCAATCTTTTCATTAATAAGGGCTTTAGCTAATTCGGATATCGCCGATACGCTAGGTATCACGGGTTCAGCCTTAGCTGCCGTGGATAGAAAAAGTGCGAAAATACTCAAAAAATAGACTAAATTTACTTTCATAATGAAGAGACTAGCTTGTAACGCCAGAATACACCTATACTTTTATCAAGCGTGAAACTGTTCAATGCTTCTTTCTTAGATTTTTGGTGTCAGAAGTTTGACTTAGTTTCAACTATGTTTTTCGATAACAAGACGTAAGCAATTAATATGCCTATACTCAAACGAGTTTTAGGGCCGTACATAAACAGAACAACAAGGCAGAGTTATGTCGAGTATTCTTGATTCAGTCAACAAACGAACCCAACTCGTAGGTCAAAACCGGCTAGAACTATTGCTATTTAAGTTAAATGGTCGTCAACGGTTTGGGATAAACGTATTTAAAGTGAAAGAGGTTTTGCAATGCCCGCCATTAACGACATTGCCTAAACTCAATCCTTACGTCAAAGGAGTTGCCCATATTCGCGGCACAACTATTTCTGTTATCGATCTGAGTGCGGCAACGGGGGGGCGTCCGTTAGCGAGCACTGAAAATTGCTTTATAATCATTTCGGAATATAACCGTAGTGTGCAGGGGTTCTTGGTTAGTTCTGTTGAACGTATTATCAACATGAACTGGGAAGCCATTATGCCGCCACCGCAAGGTGCTGGGCGTTATTCCTATTTAACCGCGGTTACCGAGATTGAAGGTGAATTGGTTGAAATCTTGGATGTTGAAAAGATTTTAGATGAAATCTCACCTGTCAAAACGGCCATTAGTGAAGAGGTTAATGAGCAACTTACTCTCGATAGAAGTCAGCATTACCATATTATGGTGATTGATGATTCTGCGGTGGCACGCAAGCAAATTATTCGGTCGTTAGAGTCGTTAAATTTACAAATTGACACGGCAAAAGATGGTCGTGAGGCACTTGATAAGCTCAAGGCCATTGCAAGTGAAATGAATAACGTTGCCGATGAAATTCCACTCATTATCTCCGATATTGAGATGCCCGAAATGGATGGTTATACCTTAACGGCTGAGATCCGTGATGATCCTAAGCTTAAAAATATCAAGGTGGTACTGCACACCTCATTAAGCGGTGTCTTTAACCAAGCCATGGTACAAAAGGTTGGTGCCAATGACTTTATCGCAAAATTTAACCCTGACGAATTAGCTGCGGCAGTGAACAAGCATTTAAGTTTGTAGTGAGAGTGTGGGTTAGTGCCTAGTTGAGCTTTACGCTATAATCTAGCCCTTATTACATGATTGTTGTGCACTTATTTTGGTGCTTGCTATAGGATCTAGGACGTGAATGTGCCTGATAAATCACTCGCTGAAGCAGAATATAATCAATTTAGGTTGTTCTTAGAACAACATAGCGGCATCGTGCTAGGTGAAAATAAACAATACCTCGTACGTAGTCGTCTCGCGCCATTGATGGGCAAATATAACCTTCCTTCGTTATCCGATGTGGTAAAGCATTCGATGAAACCCACGGAACGAGCTTTACGAGCTGAAGTTATTGATGCCATGACCACTAATGAAACCTTATGGTTTCGTGATCGTTATCCATTTGAATTGCTTAATAATGTGCTATTACCAGAATACAGTAAGTTAGGTAGACCTTTAAAGATATGGTCTGCAGCTTGCTCGTCGGGTCAAGAGCCATATTCTTTAGCAATGACCATATTAGAGTACCAGCAAAAAAAACCAGGGGCGCTGCCTGGTGGTGCCTCGATTCAAGCAACGGATCTTTCTCCTTCTATGTTGGAGCGATGTAAAAATGCTGAGTATGATAGTTTAGCGTTAGCACGTGGATTGTCTGAAGAACGTAAGCGGCAGTTTTTTGATGCTTTGCCTTCTGGCAACATGCGCATAAAGGATAACGTTAAACGTCTCGTCAATTTCCGAGCTCATAACTTGCTCGAGAGTTACACTTTGTTGGGTAAGTTTGACATTATTTTTTGCCGAAATGTGTTGATCTATTTTGCCCCTGAGGCAAAAGCAAAAATTTTGCGGCAATTTGCTGCCGCGTTAAATCCCAAAGGTATCCTCTTTTTAGGCGCATCCGAATCCATTGCTGGCCTTACTGATGAATTTGATATGGTTCGTTGTAACCCTGGCATTTATTACCAAAAGAAAACTTAAGGGTTTGATTTTAATTGATAATTACCGGCATAGTTCGGTAATTTTTTTATCTGCTATATCCCTCACAAACTTTATTACCTCCCATAAAAGTATTGGCACATGAATTGCTTTGTTCCCGTGAGTGACACGATGGAGGCAATTTTATGGCGATTAATTTTGATAAGGCACTGGGTGTTCACCAATTCACGTTGGGGATCCGTGCTGAGCGGGCTGAAGTGATTTCAAGCAATATCGCAAATGCTGATACGCCACATTATAAAGCCCGTGACGTCGATTTTTCTGCCGCCTTAAATGTTGCTAAAACCCAGCAACAACAGCGTAATAGCTTAGATATGACCGCTGATGAGCAGCATTTTGGGCTAGCGCAGCTAACCGGGCAGTACGTTAAATTTCGAGTGCCGAATCAACCCGATACTGGGGATGGCAATACTGTCGACGTTCAACAAGAGCAATCAGCATTTATGCAAAATGCTCTCGAATATCAAATGTCTCTGGGTTTTTTAGACAGTAAATTTAGCGGTATGAAAAAAGCGCTGAGAGGGGATTAATCATGAGTTTATTTAATATCTTCGATGTTGCGGGGTCTGGCATGTCAGCCCAGTCTCTGCGGCTAAATACTACCGCGAGTAACATTGCTAACGCAGATTCAGTCTCCAGCAGTGTAGATAAAACTTACCGTTCTCGTCATCCTATTTTCGAAGCCGAAATGGCCAAGGCGCAAAGTCAGCAACAAGCTTCCCAAGGTGTCACGGTGAAAGGCATAGTCGAGAGTGATAAGCCCCTATTAAAAGAGTATTCGCCGGATCATCCGATGGCGGATGCTGATGGCTTTATTTACAAACCAAATGTCAATGTCATGGAAGAAATGGCTGACATGATTTCAGCTTCTCGCTCATATCAGATGAATGTTCAAGTGGCTGAGGCGGCAAAATCTATGCTGCAACAAACACTTGGGATGGGTAAATAATATGCGTTATTTAGGAGGTACGTTGTGAGCCTCATTAACCAACTGAGTCAAACCTCATCGCAGCTGACTCAAACAAACACTCAATCGAATACGGTATCAACCAATACCACGAAAACCTCGACTAGCTCGACAGGTAACCCATTTTTGGATGGATTACGTTTGCCGAATAGTTCTGCTGTTCCAGAGGCTAAGAGTCAGCAGCTCACTCAAGAGGATTTTTTCTCATTACTCAGCCAGCAGTTATCGATGCAGGATCCCTTCAAGCCCGTTGATAACGACCAGATGATTGCACAGATGGCATCTTTTTCTACTGTCGATGGCATTTCTAAGTTAAATGATCAAATTGTTAATTTAAACAGTGTGATGACATCAAGCCAAGCTTTGCAAGCATCGGGATTAGTTGGGCGAAAAGTGCTGTTACCGACTGATACGGGTTATATCTCTGCAGAAAGCCCAGGCTTAAATGGTGTGATCAGTACTTCAGAGAAAATTCCCGTCATTAATGTTCGAATCGAAGATGATAAGGGGCAAGTCGTTAGAACATTTACTGTTGATGGTAGTAAGGGTGGTAACACTGATGTCAAGTGGGATGGTTTGAATGATAAAGGAGAACCCGTTGCTGCAGGTAATTACTCGATTAAAGCATCGGGTTTGGTGAATGATAAATCACAAGCGTTAGCTGTATCGACCTATGCGCATGTGACCAGTGTTTCTTTAGGTACTGCAGCGACTGGCGCCATTTTGAATCTCAAGGGTGGAATGGCCTTTAAACTGTCGGATGTACTTGCGATTAGTGAAGTTTAATCGTTATCAAGATTGTAAATGGACATCACACTTGTCCATCATTGAATTGAGCAAATGTAGAGGTGAATTATGTCGTTTAACATTGCATTGAGTGGCATTTCTGCTGCGCAGAAAGATTTGAACACTACTGCGAACAATATCGCGAATGCTAACACCATTGGCTTTAAAGAGTCGCGTGCTGAATTTGCGGATGTTTACGCTAATTCAATTTTCTCAAACTCAAAAACCGCTGTGGGTGGCGGTGTGGCTACGAGCCAAGTGGCGCAGCAATTCCACCAAGGTAGTTTGCAACTGACGAATAACTCGTTAGATTTAGCGATTAAAGGCGGTGGCTTTTTTGTAACTGCGTCCGAGATAGGTACCTTGGATCATCAGTTTACTCGGGCAGGTGCTTTCAAAGTCGACAAAAATAATTATATGGTTGACTCTGCTGGGAATTTTTTGCAGACCTTTCCAGTTGACAAAGATGGTAACTCTACCTCTGTCAGTTTAACGACAGCTAAGCCAGTACAAATTCCTGATACTGCAGGTAGCCCTGTTCAAACTGAAAACGTGACTTTGCAGATGAATTTAAATGCAAAAGAAGGTTCACTCGACCCTGCTGCTTTTGATCCTTTAGACTCCAAAACCTATAACAGTGTGACATCCATGACGATTTATGACTCTCTGGGTGAGCCACATATCATGACGACCTATTTCGTCAAGCCAAATAATGGCTCATATAATGGTGAAAACAACTGGGTTGCATACTATGCCATTGATGGTAAACAAGTTGATATTTCTGGCCCTGCTGGTACATATCAGACTGACACCAATGGTGATGGCACTCCCGATGCTTCTGGCACAGCTCAAACGGCTGGCGGCTGGAAGGGATCGGTTCTGAAGTTTAATTCCGTCGGTGTGTATACTGGGAGTGATCCGGCAGTCGTCGCCACCGAAGCGCTAGGGGTTGGCGGCGCTGGTGTGTTAGGCCCTGGTGCTGATGGTACTCAAGCCGTGACGATTAAATTTAATGCACCAACCCAATATTCAGCTCCCTTTGCCGCCACTGAATTGTCACAGGACGGTACCACAGTAGGGCGTTTAACCAATGTCGAAATTGGTGAAGATGGTTTGATCACTGCCAGTTACTCCAATGGTTCAACAGTGCCATTAGCCCGCGTTGCTTTAGTTCGCTTTGCAAACGAACAAGGGTTGACACAAGTGGGTAATACCTCGTGGAAAGCCAGTTTATCGTCAGGTCCTGCGCTGGCTGGTGAGCCTAACAGTGGTACGTTTGGTAGTCTCAGTTCTTCAGCGTTAGAGCAATCTAACATTGACTTAACGACTGAGCTGGTGGATTTGATTTCGGCACAACGTAACTTCCAAGCCAACTCACGTACGCTGGAAGTGAATAACACTCTGCAACAAACTGTTCTGCAAATTCGTTAAGTTAATCTTGTCTCTGCTAAGTGTTGCCGCAAGCGGCAACACTTAGCCTCTTTCTGTTGTGCATTCATTCGTTTATTAAAATCTCCTAATTTATCAGTTAACTAGCTGCTTATTTTATTGGCATGATGCTTGCTTTGCTATTGTCAGGTTGAAACTTTGACGGAGCAGTCTGTGGACAAATTCCTTTATATCTCCATGAGCGGCGCTAAGCAAAATATGAATGAGTTGGCGTTGCGTGCCAACAACTTAGCCAACGCAAATACCGATGGATTTAAGTCGGATATGGCGCAAGCCAGATCGATGCAAGCCTTTGGTGAAGGATTGCCGACAAGGGTCTTTGCCATGGTTGAAACCCCCTCCGCCAATTTTCGTTCGGGCCCGATTAAATCTACTGGACGCGATCTTGACGTTGCCATTAAAGGTGACGGTTGGTTTGCCGTGCAAGCACAGGATGGTAGTGAAGCTTATACCCGTTCTGGCAGTCTCAGTTTTGACTCAACAGGTTTATTGCATAACGACCGTGGTAATCCCGTGATGGGTGATGCCGGACCGATTGTGTTACCGCTGCCAATTGAAAAGGTCACTATTTCACAGGATGGGATTATCTCTGTTCGTCCTCAAGGTGCGACGACAGAAGTCGTCGAAGAGGTAGGAAGATTAAAGTTAGTAAACCCTGGCAATGCACAAATGATGCGCGGCGAGGATGGGTTGTTCCGTTTGGTATCCGGTGATCCGGCGCCTGCCGATCCCAGTGTATTTGTAGAAAGTGGTGCTGTAGAGGGCAGTAACGTCAATCCCGTGGATGAGATGGTGTCCTTAATCGACCTACAGCGACAATTTGAATTGCAAGTGAAGATGATGAAAACCGCGGAAGAAAATGACCGCGCTTCATCCTCATTAATGCGGATTAGTTAGGAGATAAATTATGCATCCAGCGTTATGGATTAGTAAAACTGGCTTAGACGCACAGCAAACCGATATTGCGGTGATTTCAAACAACGTCGCTAACGCCAGCACTGTGGGCTATAAAAAAAGCCGCGCGGTATTTGAGGACTTACTTTATCAAACTGTTAACCAAGCGGGTGGGATCAGCGCCTCTAACACTAAGTTGCCAAACGGTTTGAACATTGGTGCGGGTACCAAGGTGGTAGCCACCCAAAAAATGTTTACCCAAGGCAATATGCTGACCACGGATAACTCGCTCGATTTGATGATTGAAGGTCCTGGATTTTTCGAAGTGCAGCTCCCCGATGGGACTACGGCTTATACCCGTAATGGTCAATTTACCTTAGATGATACAGGGCAAATTGTCACGCCGGGTTCGGGTTATGTGTTGCAACCTGCGATCACTATTCCTGAGGATGCAACCAGTATTACGGTCTCTGCTGAAGGGGAAGTTTCGGTAAAAACACCAGGTGCGGCGGAAAACCAGGTCGTTGGGCAGCTAAGTATGACCGACTTTATTAACCCGTCGGGTTTAGATCCTATGGGACAAAACCTATACACCGAAACTGGTGCGAGTGGTACGCCTATTCAAGGCACTGCATCACTTGATGGTATGGGAGCGATTCGTCAAGGTGCGTTAGAAACCTCTAACGTGAACGTGACCGAAGAGCTAGTTAACCTCATTGAAAGTCAGCGGATCTACGAGATGAACTCCAAAGTGATTTCGGCGGTCGATCAGATGCTGGCTTATGTGAATCAGAATCTATAGAGGCACATGATCATGGCTAGATATCTACTATTGGCTAGTACGCTCTTGCTGGCGGCATGTAGTTCAACTCCAAAGAAGCCGATTGCGGATGATCCCTTCTATGCCCCAGTTTATCCCGAAGCACCACCGACTAAAATTGCTGCAACGGGGTCGATTTACCAAGATAGCCAAGCGGCGAGTCTTTACTCGGATATTCGTGCCCATAAAGTCGGTGACATTATCACTATCGTGTTGAAAGAAGCGACTCAGGCGAAAAAGAGTGCCGGTAATCAGATCAAAAAAGGTTCTGATATGACACTCGATCCCATTTATGCCGGCGGGAGCAATGTGTCTTTAGGCGGTATTCCCCTCGATTTACGCTACAAAGACAGCATGAATACTAAGCGTGAATCCGATGCAGATCAAAGCAATAGCTTAGATGGCAGTATCTCCGCCAATATTATGCAAGTGCTCAATAACGGTAACTTAGTTGTGCGCGGTGAAAAGTGGATTTCAATCAACAATGGTGATGAGTTTATTCGCGTGACCGGTATTGTGCGCTCGCAGGATATCAAGCCAGATAACACCATTGATTCAACCCGTATGGCCAATGCGCGTATTCAATATAGCGGTACTGGTACTTTCGCCGAAGCGCAAAAAGTGGGCTGGTTAAGCCAGTTCTTTATGAGCGATTGGTGGCCCTTCTAAGGAGTCATATCATGAAATATAAACTCATTTTGGCCGTTGTTATGTTGGCGTTTTCGATGCCAAGCCAGGCTGAACGCATTAAAGATATTGCTAATGTGCAAGGGGTACGAAATAACCAGTTAATTGGTTATGGCTTAGTAGTGGGGTTGCCTGGTACGGGTGAGAAAACCAATTACACAGAGCAAACATTCACCACCATGCTTAAAAATTTCGGCATCAATTTGCCTGAAAATTTTAGACCCAAAATCAAAAACGTGGCCGTGGTTGCTGTGCATGCCGATATGCCAGCGTTTATTAAACCAGGCCAAGAATTGGATGTGACCGTTTCAAGCCTAGGTGAAGCAAAAAGCTTACGTGGTGGGACGTTACTGCAAACCTTCCTCAAAGGGGTTGATGGCAATGTATATGCGATTGCCCAAGGCAGCTTAGTGGTAAGTGGTTTTAGTGCCGATGGTTTGGATGGTTCGAAAGTGATTCAAAACACGCCAACGGTTGGCCGTATTCCTAACGGCGCAATTGTTGAACGCAGTGTGGCTACGCCGTTTTCTACTGGCGATTATTTGACGTTTAACTTACGTCGCTCGGATTTTTCGACCGCGCAGCGTATGGCCGATGCGATTAATGATCTGCTCGGCCCTGATATGGCGCGCCCGTTGGATGCAACGTCGATTCAGGTCAGTGCGCCAAGGGATGTATCACAACGGGTGTCTTTTTTAGCTACGCTCGAAAATATTGAGGTGGAACCTGCTGAAGAGTCTGCCAAAGTGATTGTGAATTCGCGTACTGGCACGATAGTCGTTGGGCAGAACGTCAAGTTATTACCTGCGGCTGTGACTCATGGTGGTTTGACGGTGACGATCGCCGAAGCGACTCAGGTGTCTCAGCCAAATGCGCTAGCCAATGGCCAAACAACAGTGACCAGCAATAGCACGATAAATGCGACTGAAAGTGATCGCAGGATGTTTATGTTTAATCCCGGCACGACCTTAGATGAATTAGTGCGCGCCGTGAATTTGGTCGGTGCAGCCCCTTCAGATGTCCTTGCCATTCTGGAGGCGTTAAAAGTGGCAGGTGCTTTGCATGGTGAACTTATCATCATCTAATTTCTGTCGGGAAAATCATGGAAAAGCTTTCAAGTTCATCACATTTTCTTGATCTGGGCGGGCTCGATAACCTGCGCGCCCAGGCTCAGAAAGATGAAAAGGGCGCTTTGAAAAAAGTCGCCCAACAATTTGAAGGCGTTTTTGTGCAAATGCTGATGAAGAGCATGCGTGATGCTAATGCGGTGTTCGAGTCAGACAGTCCTCTCAATAGTCAATACACCAAATTTTATGAGCAGATGCGGGATCAGCAATTGTCCGTCGACTTATCGGATAAAGGTGTGCTGGGGCTGGCTGATATGATGGTGCAGCAGTTGTCTCCTGAGTCAAGCCAGCTAACACCTGCATCGGTGCTACGTAATGATGGTGGCATGAAACTAGAACATGACGCTAAAGCGTTTAATATTCCTGTTCAAGCCCCATCGACTGCTGAAGCTATAAATAGCAACACTTCAGAACAAGCCGTACAAGGTGTGCCTGCATCGATAGCGCGTCCAAATGTTGAATTTGAAAAGGCCGATGGTGTCACTTCTTCCTTAGACATTGACCGACCTGAACGCTTGTTGGCGATAGATACACCTAAGCCAAGCTGGTCTGAGCAACCCTTATCACCGATAGAACCTGTTATCAGCGGCCAAATATTGCCGACAGTGGCATTTAGAGAAACGCAAAAGACGCTTAAGTTTGGTAGCCGTGAAGAATTTTTAGCGACGTTATATCCCCATGCAGAAAAAGCCGCTAAAGCCCTTGGCACTAAACCTGAAGTGTTATTGGCTCAATCGGCCCTCGAGACTGGTTGGGGGCAAAAAATTGTTCGCGGAAATAACGGCGCTCCTAGCCATAACTTATTCAATATTAAAGCGGATCGTCGTTGGCTGGGTGATAAAGCTAACGTGAGTACCTTGGAGTTTGAGCAGGGTATTGCCGTTAGACAAAAAGCCGATTTCCGGGTTTACAACGATTTTGAGCATAGTTTTAACGATTTTGTTTCCTTTATTGCTGACGGTGAGCGCTATCAAGATGCCAAGAAAGTGGCAGCGTCACCGACTCAGTTTATCCGTGCATTGCAGGATGCGGGTTACGCTACCGATCCAAAATATGCTGAAAAAGTGATTAAAGTCATGCAGTCCATCAGTGAAGAGCTGAAATCGATACTGCCAGGAGAAGACAAATGATCATTCTTCATAAGACATTAATGTTGAGGAGTATCGGCTAATGGCTATCGATCTATTAAACATTGCCCGTACAGGGGTGCTCGCTTCTCAGTCGCAACTAGGGGTGACCAGTAATAACATTGCTAACGCCAATACCGCGGGTTATCACCGACAAGTGGCAACCCAAACCACCTTAGATTCTCAACGTCTTGGAAATGGTTTTTACGGTACTGGGACATATGTTTCTGATGTAAAACGTATTTATAATGACTATGCCTCGCGCGAACTGCGTATTGGCCAAACGACTCTGAGTGCGGCTGAGGCTAGCTATGGCAAGCTTAGTGAGCTGGACCAAATTTTCTCCCAAATTGGTAAAGTGATACCACAGAGCTTGAACGATTTGTTTGCAGGCTTAAATAGCTTGGCAGACTTACCTGCTGATTTAGGTATTCGTAGCTCAACCTTAAATGATGCCAAACAACTGGCAAATAGCTTGAATCAAATGCAGTCAACCTTGAACGGGCAGCTAAATCAAACCAATGATCAAATCACTGGGATGACTAAGCGCATTAATGAGATCAGCACTGAACTTGCTAATCTCAATCTTGAGTTGATGAAATCGCCTAATCAAGATCCGATTTTATTAGATAAGCAAGACGCGCTTGTGCAAGAGTTAAGTCAGTATGCGCAGGTGAATGTGATCCCCTTGGATAATGGGGCAAAGAGCATCATGTTAGGCGGTTCTATCATGTTGGTTTCGGGGGAAGTGGCGATGTCGATGAGCACGACGACGGGCGATCCCTTCCCCAACGAATTGCAATTGGTATCGACCATTGGCTCACAAAGCGTAAAAGCCGATCCTAGCAAGTTAGGAGGGCAGTTGGGGGCATTGTTTGAATACCGTGACCAAACTTTGATGCCTGCGAGCTTAGAGCTTGATCAATTGGCCTTAGGGGTTGCAGACAGCTTTAATAAACTGCAAGCGCAAGGATTTGATCTTAATGGCCAAGTTGGCGCAAATATGTTCAAAGATATTAACGATCCTCTAATGTCCTTAGGCCGTGTTGCTGGTCTTTCTGGTAATACAGGTAACGCAACCTTAGGCGTCAATATTGATGATACCAGTACCTTAACGGGTGGTTCATATGAACTGTCGTTTACGGCGCCGTCGACCTATCAACTGAGAGATACGCAAACTGGCGCGATAACGCCGCTTACCTTAAACGGCACTAAGTTAGAAGGCGGTGCTGGATTTTCTATTGATATTAAAGCTGGCGCCATGGCCTCTGGAGACAGATTTGCCATTCGTCCAACCGCAGGGGCCGCGAATGGCATTGAAGTAGTGATGACCGATCCTAAAGGTATCGCTGCCGCGGCGCCCAAAATTACCGCAGATACTGCGAACTCAGGTAACACTCAAGTTAAGCTCACGCAAATTACTGACCGTAATGCGGCGAATTTCCCTGTAAAAGGGGGTGAGCTGACTATTCAGTTAAATACAACTGCCGTGCCGCCGACCTTTGAAGCGTTTGATGCATCAGGCGCATCACTCGGTGCTGCTGCGCCTTATACGCCACCGAGCATCAGTGCATTTGGTTTTACCTTTGAAGTTGAGAGTAGCGGCGCAGCCGCAGGTGACAAATTTACCTTCGATTTATCTTTTGCAGAGGGCGATAACACCAACGCCGTTGCGATGGCAAAACTGAGTGAAACCAAAGTGATGAATGGTGGTAAGTCAACGCTTGCAGACGTATTTCAAAAGACCAAACAGGATATTGGCAGTCAAACAAAAGCAGCTGAAGTACGAGTGGGGTCTGCAGAAGCCATTTATAAGCAAGCTTATACCCGAGTTGAAAGTGAATCAGGCGTGAACTTAGATGAAGAAGCGGCCAACCTGATGCGTTTTCAACAAGCTTATCAGGCTTCTGCGCGAATTATGTCAACCGCGCAGCAAATTTTTGACAGTCTATTGACTTCAGTGCGTTAGGAGAAGTGACGATGCGATTATCAACCGCGCAGCTCTTTAATCAAAGTATTACTAGCGTGCTGCAAAAACAAACCGCAACGAGCAAAATTTTAGAACAGCTTAGCACTGGCAAAAAGGTCAACACCTCTGGGGATGACCCTGTTGCCGCTTTAGGTATCGACAACCTAAATCAACGTAATGCCTTAGTCGATCAATTTATGAAGAATATCGACTATGCCAATAACCGCCTTGCCGTTACAGAAAGCAAGTTGGGCAGTGCGGAAGACTTAACAGGTTCTATTCGTGAACAGTTGATGCGTGCTGTCAACGGCACTTTATCTGACTCAGAGCGGCAAATGATTGCCGATGAGATGAAAGATAGTCTTGAAGAACTACTCTCTATTGCCAATAGCAAAGATGAATCGGGTAATTATCTGTTCTCTGGGTTTAGTACCGACAAACAACCCTTCTCTTTTGATAATTCCACTCCACCCAAGATCGTATACAGCGGCGATTCTGGGGTTCGCGATAGCTTAGTGCAATCAGGTGTTGCCATTGGAACCAATATTCCTGGCGATCTCGCGTTTATGAAGGCTCCCAATGGGCTTGGCGATTATAGCGTCAATTATTTGGCCAGCCAGCAAGGTGGATTTAACGTTGATACAGCCAAAATAGCCGATCAAGCGACTTATGTGGCTGATACTTATACCTTTAATTTTTCTGATAACGGTTCTGGTGGCGTCAATCTACAGGTGCTTGATTCAGCAAATAATCCAGTCGCAAACGTTGCTAACTTCGATGCCACGACACCTGTGAGTTTTAATGGAATAGAGGTCAAGATAGACGGTAAACCCAGTGCTGGTGATAGTTTCAGCATGGAACCTCAGGCTGAGGTCAGTATTTTTGACACGATCAGTAATGCAATCGCTCTGATCGAAGATCCTAACGCAGCAAATTCTCCCCAAGGAAAAGCTCAGTTGGCACAGTTATTGAATAATATCGATAGCGGCGTCAATCAGATGAGTTCAGCCAGAAGTGTGGCGGGAAATAATCTGAAAACCGTCGAGCGCTACAAGGATACACATACAGAGGAGAAAGTGGTGAATACTTCAGCACTATCACTTCTGGAAGATCTGGATTATGCGTCAGCGATTACGGAATTTGAAAAGCAGCAGCTTGCATTGAACGCAGTCTCTAACGTGTTTAGTAAGGTGGGTTCTGTTTCCCTGTTTGACTTTATTTAACAGAAAGCAAAGACCTAACCCTCTGTAAGATAAATTGTTAAAAATTTAGCCAAGCTCCAAGCCTTGGCGGTATAACTAGGAAGAGGAACTCAACATGGCTATTACAGTTAATACAAACGTGACTTCGATGAAGGCACAGAAAAATTTAAATACCTCTAGTAGTGGTTTAGCAACCTCTATGGAACGTCTATCGAGCGGTCTTCGCATTAACAGTGCGAAAGATGACGCTGCTGGTCTAGCTATTTCTAACCGCTTAAATAGCCAAGTTCGTGGTTTAGAGGTGGGTATGCGTAACGCAAACGATGCAATATCTATCGCACAAATTGCAGAAGGTGCGATGCAAGAGCAAACCAACATGTTGCAGCGTATGCGTGATTTGACCATTCAGTCTGAAAACGGGGCTAACAGTACAGCTGATTTAGAAGCCTTAAAAGCTGAAATGGATCAACTGGCAACAGAGATTGACAGTATTGGTAATAGTACTGCTTTTGGTAATACTAAATTGCTTACAGGTACCTTTTCTGCTGGAAAAGTATTCCAAGTGGGGCATCAAGAAGGTGAAGATATTAAGGTTACGGTAAAAGCGAGTAATAAAACATCCTTATCCGTAGCTGCATTAGGTAACGCTACTTCAGCCGCAAGAGCATCTTCTTTGAAGAAAATTGATGCCGCAATTAAAACGATTGATGCCCAACGCGCCGATTTAGGTGCGGTTCAAAATCGTTTATCACATAACATTAGTAACAGTGCGAACACTCAAGCAAACGTTGCTGATGCGAAGAGCCGTATTGTGGATGTGGATTTTGCAAAAGAAACCTCTGCAATGACCAAGAATCAGGTTTTACAACAAACGGGTTCTGCGATGCTAGCTCAAGCAAATCAATTACCGCAAGTCGCATTGTCACTGTTGGGTTAAGTTTCATTTGGCGCATTTTTGTAGAGTACTTTTGCCTACTTTTTCTAGCTATGTTTAGAAAAGTAGGCAAAGTTTTTTAATTTAAAATATTTATCTCTATGAAAAAAAAGATTTTTTATAAAGATAAAAATTTTTCAAAAATAATACTAAAGATAAAAAAAAGACGGCCGTTAAATATACTGTAACCACTAAGACCCGCCTGGCTTAAGTAGACAGGCAAGTTTAGACAAGCCAGGTATAAAGAGGAAACGATCATGGCCATTACAGTAAACACAAACGTTACATCTTTAAAAGCACAGAAAAACTTAAATACTTCCGCTAGCGGTTTGGCCACTTCAATGGAACGTTTATCCAGTGGTCTGCGCATTAATAGCGCAAAAGACGACGCAGCAGGTTTAGCTATTTCTAACCGTTTAAATAGTCAGGTTCGTGGCTTAGAAGTGGGTATGCGTAACGCCAACGATGCGATCTCTATTGCACAGATTGCTGAAGGCGCGATGCAAGAACAAACTAACATGTTACAACGTATGCGTGACTTAACCGTTCAGTCTGAAAACGGTGCTAACAGCACTGCAGACTTAACCGCACTAAAAGCTGAAATGGATCAACTCGCCAACGAGATTGATGAAATTGGTAAAACTACGGCTTTTGGTACAACTAAGCTCTTAGCAGGTGGTTTCTCTGCAGGTAAGAGCTTCCAAGTTGGTGCACAAGATGGCGAAGATATTAAAGTTACTGTAAAAGCCAGTAACAAATCTTCTTTATCTGTCGGCTCTTTAGGTAATACAACATCAGCTGCCCGAGCATCATCTTTAAAGAAAATTGACGCAGCAATCAAAACAATTGACGCGCAACGTGCGGATTTAGGTGCTATCCAAAACCGTTTAGCCCATAACATCAGTAACAGTGCTAACACCCAAGCAAACGTTGCCGATGCGAAGAGCCGTATTGTAGACGTTGACTTTGCGAAAGAAACGTCACAAATGACCAAGAACCAAGTGTTGCAACAAACAGGTTCTGCAATGTTGGCGCAAGCTAACCAATTACCTCAAGTGGCCTTATCACTGCTTTAATCATCTATTGAAGCATAAGGTTCTAAGGGAGGTTCGGTGACGGATCTCCCTTTGCCACATAAATGATCATTAAGTTATAGTGTTTGTTAGGCTGTATAAAAGACAAATGCTTATGATGGTGAGGTATAGCTATGGATACTAATATAGCAAGCACGTCAATGCAGGTTCCTAGCCGTATTGATTTGGCTCAAGTACCACTGAAAGCACCGACGGCGGATGTTGAGTTAAAACGCAATGCTGCCGTATCAGCTGTTGAACAGTCTACTGAGCAAAGAGCAACAGAAGATGAACAAAATCCTGAAAAATTAACCCAAGTAGCTACTGAACTTTCTGACATGATGTCAATGATGCGTAAAGGGCTTGCATTTAAAGTTGACGAAAATTCAGGGCAAGCAGTAGTAACAGTCTTAGATAGAGATACTGGTGATGTCATCAGACAGATGCCGAGTGAGGAAGCACTAAAATTAGCAGAAAAATTGTCAGAAGTGACAGGTCTGCTAATGAAGACAGAAGCTTAAAACTCACACCACACAGTAATTTATCCGTTGATGAGTGAGAGGTTTTTATGGCATTAACAGCGACAGGTATGGGGTCTGGTTTAGACATTTCTAACATCGTAAAAGTGTTAGTTGATGCTGAGAAAGCCCCCAAAGAAGCGATGTTTAATAAGACGGAAGACAGCATCAAAGCAAAAGTTTCTGCAATGGGGACTTTAAAGAGTGCGCTATCTACGTTTCAGGATGCCGTTAAGAAACTTCAAACAGGTGATGCGTTAAATCAACGGAAAATATCTGTTAGCACTGATGCATACCTTAGCGCAAAAGCTGAAAAAACAGCTCAAGCTGGTAGCTATGGGATTAAAGTTGAGCAATTAGCAACTAACCATAAGATTGCTGGTACCAATGTTACCGATGCTACACAACCAGTAGGGGAGGGTAGTTTAGCATTTGGTGTTAATGGTAAAAGCTTTTCTGTTGATATAGCAGCTACCGATTCTTTGGCTACAATTGCCAAAAAAGTCAATGAAGCTTCTGATAATGTTGGTGTCACTGCAACTGTGATTACCAGCGATGCAGGAAGCCGGTTAGTGTTTAGCTCAAATAAAACCGGTGAAGATAACCAAATTAGTCTTACCGCAACGAATTCGTCTGGTTCTGGGGTTACTGATATGTTTGGTTCTGGCAATACTTCGATATTGCAAGATGCTAAAAATGCAGTACTTTATATTGATGGTCAAAAAGTCACCTCACAAAGTAATGAAGTAAAAAATGCCATAACCGGTGTGACACTGAATTTAACCAATGCCGATGTTGCTAAAACAACGACGATTAAAATTGAGCAAGACAATGAAGCTGTAAAAACAAACGTTCAAGCTTTTGTTGATGCCTACAATAGTTTAGTGACGGCCATCGATAAGATGTCCGCCTACGACAAAGACAAAAAAACGGCTGCCGCACTACAGGGCGACTCTATGATTCGCTCAATTGAATCCCAGCTTCGCAGTGTGGCAAGTGGACGTGTTCCCACTGCGGATGGTGGTTCAATAGCGCTTTATGATATTGGTATTAAAACAGACAGATACGGAAAATTATCCGTAGATGACACAAAACTCAATAAAGCACTCACCGAAGATATGCCGAGCGTTGAAGCACTGTTTGCAACTCCAGATAAAGGTCTTGCTAATCGGTTTAACGATCTTGCTAATAGCTATGTTAAATCAACAGGTTTGATTGCTGATCGTCAGTCTAGCTATACGAGTCAGCAAAGTCGTTTAGCTGATCAAAGAGCTGCATTTACATTGAAGATGGACCAACTAACCGCCCGTTTAACCAAACAGTTTAATGCGATGGATCTTGTTGTTGGGCAACTCAATCAGCAGAGTAGCGGCTTAGTTGACCGACTAAACTCTTTGCCTGGTGCAGTTAAAAAGAGCTAAATCGATCTAAGTAAAAAGGAATATTGTTGTGAAGCAACTCGATGAGCTTAATATTACACTTGCGCAAGTGTTAGAGCAGCTAAACCGAATTCCTGCTGAGGATCCCCAAACTGATGACTTGGTCTCAAATTTGCAGAGTATGGTAGACGAGCGTCAACTTTTACTCAATGTATTAGTCGCCGATGCCAATATGACGGATGCTAACTATCTTCAGCGTCAGCTTGAATTTACTCAGGACTTTTCGAAAAAGGCGAGTATTATCATGGCTGACAGGCAAGCATTATTACATGCGAGCAATAAGAATAAGCGCCAGATCAGTGTTTATGAGACTATAGATTCAAATAGGTAGGTGTTTATGAGAGGATCACTGCAATCATATCGTAAGGTTTCACTTGAAAGTGAAATTACAGTTGCTTCCCCACATAGAATTATTCAGTTGATGTTTGCTGGTGCTCTACAGCGCCTTGCACAAAGCCGTTATGCGATTGAGCAGAATGATTTAGTCAATAAAGGGATTTATATAAATAAAGCCGTCGGTATCATTATTGGGCTAAGTAATAGTTTAAATATGGATGCTGGTGGGCAAATAGCTAAAAATTTGAGTGATTTATACGATTTTATGTTACGTAAGATTTCTGAAGCTAACCTCAATAACGATGTAAAGGCCATTGATGATGTTTGTGATATTTTACGAACCATCAAAGAAGGGTGGGATGCCATCCCTGTAGATAAACACAATATCTCTTCCCATACTGAAGAAGCTCGTTAACCCTACTTTTAAGTAATGAAAAGACGCACCCTAAAGTGCGTCTTTTTTGTCTTGTGTCAATTAATTGACCTTTTTAGCTAGAATCATAGCTTAAATGAACTAAAATCAATTCAGTTTGGCAGAATCGGCATTCGAGGCTTGCTTCTCGACTGCTGATAATACAATATTCATCACAGTAGTGATGGTGGCACAGATTGTTACATTGAATTTGTTAAGCTTTTACAGCAACTAATCATAAATAATTAATGCGAATTGATACCTAATTAGCGCTTTACGGCCTACTGAATGATGCAAACAGATCAACGAATTTTACTTGTCGGAACCCCATCAGAGCGCTTAAGTCGCCTGTGTTGCATTTTTGAATTTTTGGGTGAGCAGATTGAAATCGTCGCCATCGAAAAGTTAAGTCTTTGTCTGCAAGATACCCGGTTCCGCGCTTTAGTGGTCAGTGCTGATAACATGCCAGCTGATGCTCTCAAGTCACTTGCGAGTCAGTACCCATGGCAACCCATTTTGTTATTTGGCAATGTAGATGATCTGCAAGTGTCGAATGTACTGGGGCAGATTGAAGAGCCATTAAACTACCCACAACTAACCGAACTCCTGCATTTTTGTCAGGTTTATGGGCAAGTCAAACGTCCACAAGTCCCAACCAGTGCAAATCAAACCAAACTGTTTCGTAGCTTAGTGGGTCGTAGTGAAGGCATTGCCAATGTGCGTCACTTGATTAGCCAAGTCGCCACCTCTGATGCCACTGTATTAGTCCTTGGTCAGTCGGGGACGGGTAAGGAAGTGGTTGCTCGGAACATTCATTATTTATCTGAGCGCCGAGATGGTCCTTTTATTCCGGTTAACTGTGGCGCGATTCCGCCTGAGTTATTGGAGAGTGAATTATTTGGCCATGAAAAGGGCTCTTTTACTGGGGCAATTAGTTCTCGTAAGGGCCGTTTCGAACTGGCCGAAGGTGGCACGCTGTTCCTCGATGAAATTGGCGACATGCCTTTGCAAATGCAGGTAAAATTGCTGCGCGTGTTGCAAGAACGTGTCTTTGAGCGTGTTGGGGGAACTAAAACAATTAATGCTGATGTACGTGTCGTAGCGGCAACCCATAGGGATCTTGAAACTATGATCAGCAGCAATGAGTTCCGTGAAGATCTTTATTACCGCCTTAACGTCTTCCCGATCGAAATGCCAGCATTAAGTGAGCGTAAGGATGATGTTCCTTTACTGCTGCAAGAGTTAGTGAGTCGTGTCTATAACGAGGGGCGTGGCAAAGTTCGTTTTACTCAGCGTGCTATTGAATCGTTAAAAGAACATGCTTGGTCAGGTAACGTCCGGGAATTATCTAACCTTGTTGAACGCCTAACGATTTTATATCCAGGCGGTTTAGTCGATGTGAACGACTTGCCGATAAAGTATCGTCATATTGATGTGCCTGAGTATAGTGTCGAACTCAGTGAAGAGCAGCAAGAACGTGATGCGCTCGCTTCGATCTTCACCAGCGAAGAGCCAGTAGAAATTCCTGAAACGCGTTTCCCTAGTGAGTTACCACCTGAAGGCGTTAACCTCAAGGATCTGCTGGCAGAGCTTGAAATCGATATGATTCGCCAGGCGTTAGAGCAGCAGGATAACGTGGTTGCGCGTGCTGCAGAAATGCTCGGTATTCGCCGTACTACCTTGGTTGAGAAAATGCGTAAGTACGGAATGACGAAAGAATAGTCATTTTGATGCTATTTATCTTATTGTTTTATCTATCTAAA
This sequence comes from Shewanella sp. MM_2022_3, assembly GCF_022557375.1. Taxonomy (NCBI): domain Bacteria; kingdom Pseudomonadati; phylum Pseudomonadota; class Gammaproteobacteria; order Alteromonadales; family Shewanellaceae; genus Shewanella; species Shewanella sp. MM_2022_3. The sequence goes on along the minus strand of NZ_JAKZGV010000013.1, from coordinate 49,193 downwards.
TTCATTTCTTAATTTGGCATAGAATCTGCAAACACTCCGTCATAAGCAATTTTTTGACGGAGTGACTATGTCTGCTCATCCACTAGCGCAAATTGAAACATTCAAGCACACTAGCAAACAATGGAACCAACTGCGTGAGGCCGCCAATATGTCCAATCGGATGGAGCATATTTTACAGGCTATGCCCTCTGGCGTGGTGATTTTGAACGGTGATGGTATTGTCACCGATGCAAACCCCGTTGCCGTCGAATTGCTGGAGCAGTCGTTATGCGGCGCCCGCTGGATTGATGTGATCCATACGGCGTTTGCGCCACAGGACGATGATGGCCATGAAGTCTCATTACGCAATGGCCGCCGAGTCAAATTTGCGATTACCCCATTAACGCCGGAACCTGGCCAATTAATTGTGCTAACGGATCTGACCGAAACTCGTCTACTGCAAAAGAATCTTTCCCATCTGCAGCGCCTGTCAGCCCTCGGCAAAATGGTGGCGACGCTGGCGCATCAGGTACGTACGCCACTGTCGGCTGCACTGTTATATGCTGCTAATCTGGCCAGTCCCAAATTATCGGAATCTGCTAAGGCTAAATTTCAGCAGAAGTTAGTCGATAGGCTTAACGAGTTAGAACGCCAAGTGAACGATATGCTGCTGATGGCTAAAGGACGTCAAGATGAGCTGGGCGAACTGATTAATCTTAATGATGTTATCGAGAATGTTGTTGCTAACTGTGAACCAATAGTTGCTAAGCATGGCGCTGAACTGGCGGTAACCAATATTTCTAATAGCTTAATGCTGGCGAATGTGAATGCGCTGAGTTCAGCCGTCAATAACCTCGTGATGAACAGTCTTGAAGCCGGGGCAACGCAGATCCAAATCGTTGCTAGTGATAGCAATGAACAGTTACATCTCAATGTCATCGATAATGGCAAAGGATTGGATGCCAAAATGCAGCAAAAAGTGTTGGAACCTTTCTTTACCACTAAAGCTCAGGGGACAGGTTTAGGCTTAGCCGTTGTACAGTCTGTGGTGCGTAATCATGGCGGCCAACTGCAATTAAGCTGTATGCCCAATAAGGGTTGTACTGTGTCGCTAACCTTCCCGCAGGCTAAATCTGCTACTGTATTGCCGCTGGAGAAACCCTATGTCTGAAGCCAAATTACTCTTAGTCGAAGACGATGCCTCCCTGCGTGAGGCGTTGCTGGACACCTTAATGTTGGCACAATACGACTGTATTGATGTGGCATCAGGTGAAGAAGCCATAATCGTACTAAAACAACATCAATTTGATCTTGTGATCAGCGATGTGCAAATGCAGGGGATTGGTGGCTTAGGCTTATTAAATTACCTACAGCAACATCATCCCAAATTGCCCGTGCTGTTAATGACGGCGTACGCCACTATAGGCAGTGCGGTCAGTGCAATTAAATTGGGCGCCGTCGATTATCTGGCAAAACCCTTCGCTCCAGAGGTGTTGCTCAACCAAGTTTCTCGCTATTTACCGCTCAAACAAAGTAGCGATCAACCCGTCGTGGCGGATGAAAAGAGCATTGCATTATTATCCTTAGCACAGCGGGTTGCAGCTTCTGATGCTTCTGTGATGATCCTCGGGCCAAGCGGTTCGGGTAAAGAAGTGTTAGCCCGTTATATTCATCAACATAGTAGCCGTGCTGACGAGGCCTTTGTCGCCATTAACTGCGCGGCCATCCCCGAGAATATGCTCGAGGCGACCTTATTTGGTTATGAAAAAGGGGCTTTTACCGGTGCTTACCAAGCTTGCCCCGGTAAATTCGAACAAGCACAGGGCGGAACTTTATTACTCGATGAAATTTCAGAGATGGATTTAGGATTACAGGCCAAACTGCTGCGCGTATTGCAAGAGCGTGAAGTAGAGCGGTTAGGCGGTCGCAAAACCATTAAGTTAGATGTTCGGGTGCTTGCCACTTCGAATCGGGATTTAAAGGCCGTAGTTGCTGCGGGGCAATTTAGGGAAGATCTCTATTATCGTATTAACGTGTTTCCACTGACTTGGCCTGCACTGAATCAACGGCCTGCGGATATTTTACCCTTAGCTCGGCATTTACTCACAAAACACGCAAAGGCACTGAGTATCATCGACGTACCCGAATTTGATGAGGCCGCATGCCGCCGTTTACTTGGCCATCGCTGGCCAGGTAATGTGCGAGAGCTCGATAACGTTGTGCAGCGAGCCTTGATTTTGCGATCAGGTACGGTGATTACTGCCAATGACATTATTATTGATGCTCAAGATGTGCCGTTATCATCCGATGATGCTGAATATTGCAGTGAACCAGAGGGGTTAGGTGAAGAGTTAAAGGCGCAGGAACATGTGATCATTCTCGAAACCCTAGCGCAATGCCAAGGCAGCCGTAAGTTGGTTGCTGAGAAACTTGGGATCAGTGCGCGCACCTTAAGATACAAGATGGCCAGAATGCGCGATATGGGGATTCAATTGCCTAACTAAGTCGAGTTTTGCAACCTTTCTAGCACCATCGCCACTGGTTATCCTTTGGCGATTTCACACCTATGACCTCTGCAATTCTTTTTAGATCGGCCAAGTAAAAACTTGGCCGTAGTTTTGCATATCCTCGTTATCTTGAGAGTTTAATCGTCAATAACTCGACGATGGGGAGCACGACATGCAAATTGGCGCGAATTCATTACTGCAAGAAATGCAGTCACTTCAAGGTGAAATCAAACCTTCTTTTGGGATTTCACCTAATAATATTGTGCAGCAAGTGAATAACACCAGTGGTGCTGACTTCGGCCAGCTACTTTCACAAGCCATTGGTAATGTGAGTGGTTTGCAGTCAACCTCATCTAACCTCGCGACTCGCTTAGAAATGGGTGATACCACCGTGAGCTTGTCTGATACTGTTATCGCACGCGAAAAGGCCAGTGTTGCCTTTGAAGCCACTGTCCAAGTGCGCAATAAGCTCGTTGAAGCTTATAAAGAAATAATGAGCATGCCTGTTTAGGCCTTGAATAACGCAACGAGCAGGTACTAATCGTGAGTACAGAAATGATTGTCGGATCGAATGCCGGCGTAATGGACCAAGGGGTCCAACAAGAAAACAAATCCGGCGTATTGGGGAGTCTCGGTGGCGTCGATATGATGCGCCAAATCACCATGATTCTAGCATTAGCCATTTGTTTGGCGCTCGCCGTGTTTGTCATGATCTGGGCACAGGAGCCTGAGTACCGTCCATTAGGTAAAATGGAAACTCAGGAAATGGTGCAAGTACTCGATGTACTTGATAAAAACAAGATCAAATATCAGATCGAAGTTGATGTTGTTAAAGTACCAGAAGATAAATACCAAGAAGTCAAAATGATGCTTAGCCGTGCAGGGGTTAATAGTCCTGCTGCATCGACCCAAGACTTTCTTACCCAAGACAGTGGTTTTGGTGTGAGCCAAAGAATGGAACAGGCTCGCCTCAAGCATAGCCAAGAAGAAAACCTTGCCCGCGCGATTGAACAGTTACAAAGCGTAAGCCGCGCCAAAGTGATTTTGGCACTCCCAAAAGAAAACGTATTTGCCCGCAATACCTCACAACCCAGTGCGACCGTTGTGATTAACACTCGCCGTGGCGGTTTAGGCCAAGGTGAGGTCGATGCCATTGTGGATATCGTCGCTTCTGCGGTTCAGGGCCTAGAGCCTTCACGGGTCACTGTCACCGATTCTAACGGCCGCTTACTGAATTCAGGCAGCCAAGATGGTGTTTCTGCTAGAGCTCGTCGTGAGCTTGAGTTGGTACAGCAAAAAGAAACCGAATACCGCACCAAGATTGACTCGATTTTATCGCCTATTCTCGGGCCTGATAATTTTACCTCCCAAGTGGATGTGAGTATGGATTTCACCGCTGTTGAACAAACGGCCAAACGGTTTAATCCAGATTTACCGTCACTACGCAGTGAAATGACGGTTGAAAATAACTCTACTGGTGGCTCGAGTGGGGGGATCCCTGGCGCATTATCGAACCAACCTCCGATGGAATCTAATATTCCTCAGGAGGCTGATAAAGCTACCGAAAGTGTTACCGCAGGTAACTCGCACCGCGAAGCGACCCGTAATTTTGAGTTAGATACCACCATCAGCCATACCCGTCAGCAAATTGGCGTAGTGCGCCGCGTCAGTGTGTCTGTAGCCGTAGACTTTAAACCGGGCGCTGCGGGTGAAAATGGCCAAGTGGCACGCGTTGCCCGTACCGAACAAGAGCTGACGAATATCCGCCGTTTATTAGAAGGCGCGGTAGGCTTTAGCGCGCAGCGGGGTGATGTTTTAGAGGTAGTCACTGTTCCCTTTATGGATCAATTGGTTGAAGATGTACCTGCGCCTGAGCTTTGGGAACAGCCTTGGTTCTGGCGTGCAGTAAAGTTAGGTATTGGTGCCTTAGTTATCTTAGTGCTGATCCTTGCTGTGGTGCGCCCAATGCTCAAACGCTTAATCTATCCTGATAGCGTTAACATGCCAGACGATGCAAGATTAGGTAATGAGCTCGCCGAGATCGAAGATCAATATGCTGCTGACACCTTAGGGATGCTCAATACCAAAGAAGCAGAGTATAGTTATGCCGACGATGGCTCAATTCTTATCCCTAATCTGCATAAAGATGATGATATGATTAAAGCTATCCGTGCGCTTGTGGCCAATGAGCCCGAGCTTTCAACCCAAGTCGTGAAAAACTGGTTACAAGACAATGGCTGAGAATAAATCAAAAGACGCCGCTGAAACCTCAAGTTTCAATATTAAGGATCTCAGTGGCATCGAAAAAACGGCGATTTTACTGTTAAGTTTGAGTGAAGCCGATGCCGCCTCTATTTTAAAGCACTTAGAACCTAAACAAGTGCAAAAAGTGGGTATGGCAATGGCGGCCATGGAAGACTTTGGTCAGGAAAAAGTCATCGGAGTGCATAAGCTGTTTCTCGATGATATTCAAAAATATTCTTCTATTGGCTTCAACAGCGAAGAGTTCGTCCGTAAAGCGTTAACGGCGGCCCTAGGTGAAGACAAAGCTGGTAATTTAATTGAACAAATTATCATGGGCAGCGGCGCCAAAGGTTTGGATTCCCTTAAATGGATGGATGCGCGCCAAGTCGCGACTATCATCCAAAACGAACATCCACAGATCCAAACCATTGTTTTATCGTATTTAGAGCCAGATCAAGCCGCAGAAATTTTCGGCCAGTTCCCTGAGAATACCCGCTTAGACTTAATGATGCGTATCGCCAATCTTGAAGAAGTGCAACCTGCAGCATTGCAAGAATTAAACGACATCATGGAGAAACAATTCGCCGGCCAAGGTGGTGCGCAAGCAGCGAAGATGGGCGGCCTAAAGGCGGCGGCCAACATTATGAACTACCTCGATACGGGTGTTGAAAGTCAGTTGATGGAAACCATGCGCGAAACCGACGAGGAAATGGCGCAGCAAATCCAAGACTTAATGTTTGTATTTGAAAACCTTATCGATGTGGACGATCGTGGTATTCAAACCTTGCTGCGTGAAGTGCAGCAGGATGTATTGATGAAGGCGCTGAAGGGCGCAGACGATCAGCTCAAAGATAAGATTTTAGGCAATATGTCTAAACGGGCCGCCGAATTGCTGCGTGACGATTTAGAAGCCATGGGCCCAATTCGGATCAGCGAAGTGGAAATCGCCCAAAAAGAAATTCTGTCAATTGCACGTCGGTTAAGTGACAGTGGTGAAATCATGTTAGGCGGCGGTGGTGGCGATGAGTTCCTCTAATCGGAGCGACAATAGCGACAATAAATTGTCCCACAGGGGGGGCAGCGACGCTGAGCTTGAGTTTAGCCATTGGCAATTGCCCGATGTGACCCAAACCGAAGAGGTGAGTATTTCAAACCTCTTTGGTTATTCGCCGCAGCAAGCGCCGAAGGCGGTGGCCGCCGAAACCATTGCGCCACCCACCATGGCGGAAATTGAAGATATTCGCGCTCAAGCCGAAGAAGAAGGCTTTAACGAAGGTAAGACACAAGGTTATGCCGAAGGACTGGAGCAGGGCAGACTTGAAGGTTTAGAGCAAGGCCATACCGAGGGCCTAGCCCAAGGTCATGAGCAAGGGCTTGAGGCTGGGCTTGCTGAAGCCAAGGCATTAGTCAGCCGCTTCGAAGGGCTGTTAAGCCAATTTGAAAAGCCATTGCAAATACTCGATGGCGATATTGAACATTCCTTAATGACACTCACTATGGCGCTGGCTAAATCTGTGATTGGTCATGAACTTAAAACTCATCCAGAACAAATCCTGTCGGCGCTACGTTTAGGGGTCGAATCTCTGCCAATCAAGGAGCAAAGCGTCAGTATTCGCATGCATTCCGATGATGTTGCCTTGGTTGAAACCTTATATTCTAGTACCCAATTGAACCGTAATCAGTGGCAATTAGAGGCCGATCCTAGCTTAACGGTGGGGGATTGTATTATCAGTAGCCAACGCTCGTTGGTCGATTTAACCCTTTCCTCACGGATTGATGCTGTGTTTGAATCACTGCGTAATCAGCAATCTCACTTAGCGTTACAGCAACAACAGCGACAAGCTGCACTTGATGACGAAAATGCCGCTAAAATCGTCCCTAAATCGACACTGGACGATAATGAACTGTTAACACAACCGCAAGCTGATGGAGAGCAAGATGCACAATCGCCGCCATCAACTGCTGAATAAACTGAATCATTGCATCAATAAAGTGCCCCCATTTCGCGCCGTTGCCTGTGGGCAATTAGTGCGCGTTGTCGGCTTAACCTTAGAGGCAAGTGGCTGTCGAGCACCCGTCGGTAGTTTGTGTTCTATTGAGACCATGGCTGGAGAGTTAATTGCCGAAGTCGTTGGTTTTGATGATGAATTATTATATCTCATGCCAATTGAAGAGCTGCGTGGCGTGTTACCTGGCGCGCGGGTTGTTCCCCTTGGAGAGCAGGCGGGTCTGAATGTGGGCTTATCCCTGTTAGGGCGCGTGCTCGACGGTAATGGTGTGCCGTTAGACGGCCTCGGCGCATTATCTACCGAACAGCAGGCGCCAAGACATAGTAACGCCATCAACCCACTTTCTCGCCGTGCGATCACTGAACCACTCGATGTGGGCGTTCGCGCCATCAATGCCATGTTAACTGTTGGCAAGGGACAACGTATGGGCTTGTTTGCGGGCTCAGGTGTGGGTAAGAGTGTGCTGTTAGGTATGATGACCCGAGGTACCACGGCCGACATTATTGTGGTGGGGCTCGTTGGGGAGCGTGGCCGCGAAGTTAAAGAATTTATTGAAGAAATCCTAGGTGAAAAGGGGAGAGCGCGTTCTGTTGTGGTGGCGGCACCCGCCGATACTTCACCGCTGATGCGCCTTCGCGCCTGTGAAACCTCGACTCGTATCGCTGAATATTTTCGTGATTTAGGCTATAACGTATTGTTATTAATGGATAGTCTGACTCGTTACGCCCAAGCGCAGCGTGAGATTGCCTTGGCAGTCGGTGAACCGCCGGCGACTAAAGGTTATCCACCTTCGGTATTTGCTAAATTGCCGCGTCTGGTTGAACGGGCGGGTAATGGCGGGCCTGGACAAGGTTCTATCACCGCATTTTACACTGTACTAACCGAGGGCGATGACCAACAGGACCCGATTGCCGATGCTTCTCGGGCGATCCTCGATGGTCATATTGTGCTGTCACGATCGCTTGCTGATTCTGGGCACTATCCTGCCATTGATATTGAGGCTTCTATTAGCCGTGTGGCGCCTATGGTAATTTCCAATGAACATCTTGAGGCCATGCGCCGCGTCAAGCAAACCTATTCCCTTTATCAGCAGAATAAGGATCTGATTTCGATTGGCGCTTATGCACAAGGGAGCGATCCTCGTATTGATAATGCGATACGTCTACAACCTGCAATGAACGCTTTTCTGCGGCAAACCATGCGTGATGCCTTTAGTTTTGCTGATAGTCAAATGATGCTCGGGCAACTCGCTGCGCAATGTAAATAATTGAGGCCGTTATGGCGAATGCCGATCCCCTATTACTCGTATTAAAGTTAGCCCTCGATGCCGAGGAACAGGCTGCGCTACTGCTAAAGTCGGCACAACTTGAGTGCCAAAAGCGCCAAAATCAGCTCGATGCGCTAAATAACTATCGCTTGGATTATATGAAGCAGATGCAGTCGCAGCAGGGGCAGGCGATTAGTGCGAGTCATTACCACCAATTCCATCGTTTTATTCGGCAAATCGATGAGGCTATTGCTCAGCAAAATCGTGTTGTAGCCGATGGTGAAAAGCAGAAACACTACCGTCAGCAGCACTGGCTAGAAAAACAAAAAAAACGTAAGGCTGTGGAACTACTTTTAGAAAATAAAGAGAAAAAGCGCCAAGTCATTGAGCTCAAAAAAGAGCAAAAAATGACGGATGAATTTGCTTCGCAGCAATTTTTCCGTCGTAAGAAGTAATTAACCAATCCGACAGTCAATAATACTCGAATTTTTAATATCCATTTGTTGGCATTTTATTTGCTTGGTTTATGCCAGATATAGCCAAAGCCGTATAAATTGACGTTTGCCCACGCTCTTTTTCCTCTGGGCGGATGTTTAGGAGCTTTTATGCAACAAATGAACAATATCCTATTAGTATCTAATGCGAAAAATAGTGCTGGCTCAAGTAAAATGTTGGGGCAAGATGCTAATAGTGAAGACTTTTCTGCCGCTTTGGCTTCAGTGACATCTATTAGCTCATCCTCGACTAACACCAATGTTTCTCCAGATGTTTCTGCCAAATCGGCAAAACAGAAAACAGATATTGATGATACTAGTGCAGATGATGAAGCTGATATTAGCTTGATTTTTGCTCAAATAGGCATGGCAAACGAGATGAAAAAAGCGGCCGCTCCGAGCGACTCTTTGCCGCTTGAAGCTCAATTAACGACAGAAGATGCCGCTAGCATCTTAGCCCCTGCAACAGAGGATGGCGCTTTACCAACGGAAGAGACTATCAAGCCAACTTTTTTAGATGAGCTAGCGAAATTTGCTCAGTCAAATGAAGTTACCGTAACGAATGACACATTAGATGCACAAGTTTTAGAGCAAACGGGTACATTTGTTTTTCAACAAGAACGAGCATCTGCACTTCCAGAAGATATTATAAATAAACAAAATCAGTCAATTAATACAGTAGGTTTGATTGCAACGGCGAATACTGAAACTGTGGATAAGACTGGCGCTTCGACCGATGATACGCTTATAGATGATGCATCAATGCTTGCAGAGATGCGAACTGAAAAATGGGTTAAACCGCCAGAACCCCCCATTTTACCGATTGAAGGGGAATCTATCTCTGAAGCTAACAAGTTAGAGGCGAAAGAGGCTGAACTAAGCAATAAGTCGATAAATCTGTCGCTCCCATCAATTGATAAAACGACTGCGCCAACGGTTGGACAGTCACCGTCAATCAATACAGCTAATGTGTCAGTTACCGATGCTGATGCTGTGATATTAAACTCTACGACTAAAGAGCTTGATGCCTTAGGTGCGGTTTCGGTTGAGCCTAATGCTATTGACGACAATCCTTCACGCGCCGAAATTTCGGCAGGATTATTGTTAAAAGATGCCAAGTTAGCCGTCACACTGGATTCGCGGCAAGAAAACGCCTTATCTTCGCTCGATACTGGCCATGAAGAATCTGTTACAGAATTTAAGCCTGTTGATTTTAAAGCGGTATCGATACAACACTCTTTAGCTAACCAGCAAATTCAACGCCAAGAGATACCACAGGTTCATCTTTCCTTACGTCAAGGCGTTGAAAACCAAAATCAGATGCAGGAAATGATCCAGCGCTTTTCTCCTGTGATGAAACAGCAGCTTGTTACTATGGTTAGCCAAGGTATTCAACAGGCGGAAATTCGCCTAGATCCACCCGAACTTGGACACATGATAGTGAAAATACAAGTTCATGGTGAGCAGACGCAAGTGCAATTCCATGTTGCTCAGACACAGACCCGCGATGTGGTTGAGCAAGCGATTCCTCGTTTACGTGAATTATTACAAGAACAAGGCATGCAGCTCGCTGACAGTCATGTCTCTCAAGGTGACCAAGGACAACGCCGTGAGGGAGGATTTGCAGACAGTGGCGGTGCAAGTGGTGGAAATGTGGATGATTTCTCGGCAGAAGAACTCGATTTAGGTTTAAATCAAGCAACTAGTTTAAATTCGGGTATAGATTATTACGCTTAAGCAGGTAACCTATAGTAACAAAGTGGATTATAAACTGAGCCTTAATCCCATTCCCAAATTTAGCCTATTAAAGAGAACAGAAAATGGCCAAGGAAGAATCACTAGAACTTGAAAGTACTGAAGCACCAAAAAGTAAAAAGAAGCTATTTATTTTTATCGGTGTGGGTGTCTTTGTTGCGCTATTAATTGGTGGCGCGCTTTGGTTTTTCCTTGGAAGTAGTGAAGAGGCTCCTGTCGAGGCCGAAGGTGCTAAAACCGAAACGGCAGCGCCGGCTGCTGAGCCGGCATTGGCAGCTTATGTGCCGATGCCTCGCCCATTTTTATTTAACCTTCCAGGACCGGATCGCGCTCGGCTTGTCGAAATCAAAGTGCAACTTATGGTCAGAGGTCAAGATGATGATGTGTTGACCCAAAAGCACATTCCATTGATTGAAGATGCGCTGCTAACCACTTTTAGTGGTGCCGATGTGCAAAAGCTAAGTACACAGGCGGGTAAAGATGAATTACGACAATTAGCCCTGTTGAGCGTACAAAACACGTTGCAATCTGTAACGGGACGTAAAGTGGTTGAAAAAGTGCTCTTTACTGGTTTTGTCATGCAATAACCTTTCATCTTCAGCACCTTAAAGAGGCGAAGACAATACTGTGAGTGATTTATTAAGCCAAGACGAAATTGATGCGCTCTTACACGGGGTCGATGATGTCGAAGAGGATGATGAGCTTGATGCCGCTGGGCAGGAGGCTCGTTCCTACGATTTTTCTTCCCAAGATCGGATTGTGCGTGGTCGTATGCCCACGCTCGAAATTGTTAATGAGCGTTTTGCCCGTCACCTGCGGATCAGCATGTTTAACATGATGCGTCGCGCGGCCGAAGTGTCGATCAACGGCGTGCAAATGCTCAAGTTTGGTGAGTACGTACATACCCTATTCGTCCCAACCAGTCTGAACATGGTACGTTTCCACCCCCTAAAAGGTACTGCGCTGATTACCATGGAAGCGCGACTGGTATTTATTTTGGTGGATAACTTTTTTGGTGGTGATGGCCGTTTCCACGCCAAGATTGAAGGGCGGGAATTTACCCCCACTGAACGGCGTATTGTGCAGTTATTACTTAAAATTATCTTTGAAGATTATAAAGATGCTTGGGCACCCGTGATGGATGTGGAGTTTGATTATTTAGACTCCGAAGTTAACCCAGCGATGGCTAACATTGTCAGTCCAACTGAAGTCGTTGTCATTAACTCCTTCCATATCGAAGTGGATGGTGGTGGCGGTGATTTCCACATCACGATGCCATATTCGATGATTGAGCCAATCCGCGAATTACTCGATGCGGGCGTACAGAGTGATAAACAAGATACCGATATGCGTTGGTCGCAGGCGCTGCATGACGAGATTATGGACGTTAAAGTAGGCTTTGATGCCACCGTGGTTGAGCACGAACTCACACTCAAAGATGTAATGAACTTTAAGGCTGGGGATATTATCCCTATTGAATTACCAGAGTACATTATGATGAGAATTGAGGACTTACCGACTTACCGCTGTAAAATGGGACGTTCACGAGATAATCTAGCACTTAAAATTTACGAAAAAATCCCTCGTCCTGAGACGGTCAAATCCGAATTACAATTAGTGACGCGTAAAGGCAAAGCTAGAGACATATCAGAATTATAAAGGTGGAGTGAGATGAGTACAGATGATGATTGGGCAGCAGCGATGGCCGAACAAGCTCTGGAAGAGGCTAATGCCGTTGATCTTGATGAGCTAGTGGATGACTCACAGCCGATTAGCAAGGCAGAAGCGGCTAAGTTAGATACCATTTTAGATATACCTGTGACGATTTCGATGGAAGTTGGTCGCAGCTTCATCAGTATCCGTAACCTGTTACAGCTGAACCAAGGTTCAGTAGTTGAGCTCGACAGAGTTGCAGGTGAACCGTTGGATGTGATGGTCAATGGCACGCTTATCGCCCATGGTGAAGTGGTGGTGGTAAACGATAAATTTGGTATTCGCTTAACAGATGTAATTAGTCAGACTGAGCGAATTAAAAAGCTTAAGTAATATCACTCATTAAGAAAAAGCCTGAAGGAGCGAGATGAGCACATCGGTAATTCTCAATGCCGCGTCAGCAGCTCAGGCGAGTGTCGCTGAAGTGGCCACCCAAGGTGCAGTGGCGACAGCAAAAGTGACTGAGCCATCACAAATGGCAGCAGCGGCGAGTATGCTCGGTGGGCTTATTTTAGTTCTGTTGCTTATTTTCGCCTTAGCTTACCTGCTAAGGCGATTTAATTTAGTGCCAACCAATCATAGTGTGCTCAAAACCCTTGCAGTAACATCCCTTGGTCAGAAAGAGCGCCTTGTTTTAGTTCAAGTGGGTGAACAGCAGTATTTACTTGGCGTGAGTGGGCAACAAGTTAATTTAATTGATAAATTAGCTGAGCCTATCGAAATTGAGTCCGTATCTTTTGCGGACAAGCTACGGCAGGCGAAATTAAAACAATGATCAAGTACATCCTTACTTTTATTGGGCTTAGTACGCTGTTGTTTGCGACATCCGTCGGAGCGGCAGATGGCGTATTGCCCGCTGTAACCGTAAAAACCGCCGCCGATGGTTCGACCGAATATTCGGTTACCATGCAAATCCTATTGCTAATGACTTCGCTGAGTTTTTTACCCGCCATGGTCATTATGTTGACGTCCTTTACCCGCATCATTGTGGTGCTCTCCATTTTGCGCCAAGCGATTGGTTTACAGCAGACTCCGTCTAACCAAGTCTTAATCGGTATGAGCCTGTTTATGACCTTTTTCATTATGGCGCCAGTGTTCGACAAAATTTATGACCAAGGGGTAAAACCTTATATTGATGAACAGCTTACTCTGCAACAGGCCTTCGATAAGGGCAAAGAGCCATTACGGGCATTTATGTTAGGGCAAGTGCGTACCACGGATCTCAAAACCTTTATCGATATTTCGGGTTACCAGAATATTAATTCACCCGAAGAAGCACCAATGAGTGTGCTTGTGCCTGCATTTATCACCAGCGAGCTCAAAACGGCCTTTCAAATTGGTTTTATGTTGTTTGTGCCTTTTTTAGTACTCGATTTAGTGGTTGCCAGTATCTTAATGGCCATGGGGATGATGATGCTCTCGCCTATGATTGTGTCATTGCCCTTTAAAATTATGCTGTTTGTACTTGTTGATGGCTGGGGGCTTGTGATGGGCACCTTAGCCAATAGCTTTGGTTAGACAGGCGGAGTACTGAGATGACGCCAGAAGCGCTAATCGATATTTTTCGCGAAGCTTTAGCCGTTATTGTGATGATGGTTTCGGCTATTGTTCTGCCTGGGCTCGGCATTGGCTTAATTGTGGCGGTATTCCAAGCTGCGACCTCAATTAACGAGCAAACTTTAAGTTTTTTACCTCGACTTATTGTGACCTTGCTTGCTTTGATGTTAATGGGTCATTGGTTAGTACAGACCTTAATGGATTTCTTTATTGAAATGGTTAACCGTATTCCTCAAGTGGTAGGTTAATCCCATGGAGTTGCTGCTTGATACGTTAATGCAAACTATTGCTTCGTATATGTGGCCACTGTTTCGCGTCGCCAGTATGCTGATGGTTATGGTGGTGTTTGGCGCGGCAACAACTCCCACTCGTGTGCGTTTACTTCTTGCTATTGCCATAACCCTCGCCATTGCCCCCGTGTTGCCGCCCGTTAAGGATGCAGAACTCTTTTCCTTAAGCGCCGTTTTTATTACTGCACAGCAAATTATTATTGGTGTTGCCATGGGTTTTGTGACCCAAATGGTGATGCAAACCTTTGTGTTAACGGGTCAGATTATCGGCATGCAGACCAGCTTAGGTTTTGCCTCTATGGTTGATCCGAGTTCAGGACAACAAACTCCAGTGATTGGTAACTTCTTCCTGTTGCTCGCAACCTTAATTTTTTTAGCTGTTGATGGTCATCTGTTGATGATCCGTATGCTTGTGGCCAGTTTTGATACACTGCCGATTTCTAATGTGGGATTAACGTTGACCAGCTATCGCGCGTTGGCGGAATGGGGGTCTTATATGTTTGGCGCGGCATTAACTATGTCGCTGTCAGCAATTATCGCGTTATTGGTAGTCAATTTATCCTTTGGGGTTATGACCCGCGCTGCACCACAGCTAAACATTTTTTCGATTGGTTTTCCGATTACGATGATCGGTGGATTGTTAATTTTATGGTTAACCTTAACTCCTGTTATGGCTCATTTCGATGAAGTATGGTCATCGGCACAGCTTTTGCTGTGTGATATTTTAGGGCTTCAGTGTCAAGCTGATGGCATACTTTAACCGGATAGGAACGCGTAATGGCTGAAGAAAGTAGCGGCGAACGCAGCGAGGAACCCACCGGGAGGCGCCTCGAACAGGCGCGGGAAAAAGGTCAGGTTGCCCGTTCCAAAGAATTAGGTACGGCCACAGTTCTGCTTTCGGCTGCAACAGGACTGTATATGCTCGGTCCTGGTATTGCAAAAGCACTTTCCAATGTGTTTGAACGTGTGTTTACCATGGATAGAGCTGCAATTTTTGATACTAATCAAATGTTTAATGTCTGGGGCGTTGTCGGCGGCGAAATAGGTTGGCCGTTGCTTAAGATTATGCTGCTGATTGTGGTGGTGGCATTTATCGGAAACGTGTCCCTTGGTGGAATGAATTTTTCTACCCAAGCCATGATGCCTAAAGCCAGCAAAATGAGCCCGATTGCGGGTTTTAAACGGATGTTTGGTGTGCAAGCCTTGGTTGAATTAACGAAGGGCATTGCTAAGTTTTCTGTTGTTGCGTTGGCGGCATATTTTCTTCTAAATCATTACTTTAATGATATTTTACTCCTTTCTGCCGATCACCTTCCTGGGAATGTCTACCACGCCTTAGATTTACTGGTATGGATGTTTATCCTACTTTGCTCTTCCGTATTATTCATTGTGGTAATCGATGTGCCATTTCAGATCTGGAACCATAATAAACAGCTGAAAATGACAAAGCAGGAGGTCAAAGACGAGTATAAAGATACCGAGGGTAAACCTGAGGTCAAAGGGCGAGTCCGCCAAATGCAGCGTGAATTAGCGCAGCGACGCATGATGGCCGAAGTTCCCAATGCGGATGTGATTGTGGTGAACCCTGAGCACTATGCAGTGGCGATAAAATATGATGTTAAGCGCTCTGCAGCACCGTTTGTGATTGCTAAGGGCGTCGATGAGGTTGCCTTTAAAATTCGTGAGGTAGCAAGGGCGCATAATATTGCCATTGTTACTGCACCACCACTTGCGCGGGCTATTTACCATACAACGAAACTTGATCAACAAGTCCCTGAAGGTCTATTTACCGCGGTAGCACAGGTACTCGCTTATGTATTCCAGTTAAGGCAGTATCAAAAAGGGCGTGGCCGCAAACCTATCCCTATTCCCGTTAATCAACCTATTCCTGAAGATCTGAAGTACTAGGGCGTGTTGACGTTTCATGGTTATTTTTGCAGCAATTAGGCTGGCTTTTATGCAAGGCAAAGTCCGTGCCGTGTAGTTATTCTACATAAACGGACGATAACGCGGCAGAAAAGCCAGCCAAATGCAGCCATCAGTAATCGTCTTGTAAGCCCTTACTCTTACTTTCTGTCATAAAAGCAGCTCGTCATTTGAGTAGAACAACCACACATCTTTCTTCGTTTCGCGCCAGAATGAACAAAATATAATCTTGAAATCTCAACAAGTCGTAGTAACGAGTAAATAGTGCTCTAACGTAAAGTTAGCTAGCTACATATTAGCTTTACTACCTGATTGTTAGTTGTTGGCGTGCTTTTTGCTTTTAGGCAGTTATACGTCAAAGTTTAGGTATCTGTGAATGGATGTTAAAGCCTCCTTAGGCCAAGTAAAACAGTTGAAGCTAAGCTCTTTTAAGGGCATAGGTACGCCAGCACTAGTGCTTGCAGCATTGGCGATGATTGTACTGCCAATTCCCCCGTTTCTACTCGACATCTTATTTTCCTTTAACATTGCTTTAGCCTTGATTGTGCTTTTGGTCGCGATTTATACCGATAGACCTTTAGACTTTGCTGCCTTTCCAACCGTTTTATTAGTTGCGACACTGCTTCGACTTGCACTTAACGTGGCATCGACCCGTGTGGTATTACTCGAAGGTCACAACGGTGGTGATGCGGCGGGTAAGGTCATTGAAGCCTTTGGCTCCGTAGTGATTGGTGGTAACTATGCCGTTGGTCTAGTTGTATTTATCATTCTGATTATTATCAACTTTGCTGTTGTTACCAAAGGTGCTGGCCGGATTGCTGAGGTGAGTGCTCGCTTTACCTTGGATGCGATGCCTGGTAAGCAAATGGCAATTGATGCTGACTTAAATGCGGGGATTATTAATCAAGATCAAGCCAGAACTAGGCGGGCTGAAGTCACCCGCGAAGCTGACTTCTATGGCGCAATGGACGGTGCGTCTAAGTTCGTTAAGGGCGATGCTATCGCGGGTATCATGATTTTAGTGATCAACATTCTCGGTGGTTTTATTATCGGGATTGTGCAGCATGGTTTGACATTCTCTCAAGCGGTTGAAATTTATACCCTCTTAACAATAGGTGACGGGTTAGTCGCCCAAATCCCAGGCTTATTACTGTCAATTGCTGCGGCATTGATGGTAACTCGCCAAAATGAATCTGGCGATATGGGTCAGATGTTGATGAGTCAGATGTTTGACAGTCATAAATCGCTAGGGATTGCTGCTGGCGTATTGTTCGTTATGGGGATTGTGCCTGGAATGCCGCATATGGCGTTTTTAAGTTTCGCCGTTTTAACGGGATGTGCGGCTTATTTTATATTTAAACGTAATGAGGCTAAACGTGCCAAAGCCCTCGAACAAGTCAAAACGGGCCCAACGGAAAGAGCCGAAAGAGAGCCTAAGGAACTTAGCTGGGACGATGTGCATCATGTCGACACTATTGGTCTTGAAGTGGGTTACCGTTTGATTCCCTTAGTCGATAAAGGTCAAGGTGGAGAATTACTCAGCCGGATCAAGGGCGTACGTAAAAAGCTTTCGCAAGAATTGGGATTCTTGGTTCCTGCGGTTCACATACGTGACAATTTAGACCTTTCGCCTAATGCCTATCGTATTTCTCTTATGGGCGTTGTTGTGGGTGAGGCGGATATTCGCCATGACTGCGAGCTCGCCATTAATCCGGGACAAGTGTACGGTAAGTTAGATGGCATTGAGACCCGTGATCCTGCCTTTGGTCTCGAAGCCGTGTGGATTGCCCCTGAGCTGCGTGAACATGCCCAAACCTTAGGGTATACGGTAGTGGATGCAGCGACGGTAGTGGCAACTCATATCAGCCAAATATTGACGAATAATGCAGCAAAACTTTTAGGCTACGAAGAAGTGCAACAACTGATGGATATGCTTGCTAAACACTCGCCTAAGTTGGTGGATGGCTTTATTCCTGATGTGATGCCGCTCGGAAATGTCGTAAAAGTGATGCAAAACCTATTAAATGAAGGAGTTTCTGTCAGAGACTTGCGTACCATAGTGCAAACTTTGTTAGAATACGGCACTAAGAGTAACGATACTGAAGTGTTAACGGCAGCGGTGCGTATCGCATTGAAGCGCATGATAGTTCAAGAGATCTCAGGCCCTGAACTCGAAATACCTGTCATAACTTTGGCGCCAGAATTGGAACAGATGTTGCATCAATCAATGCAAGCAACTGGTGGCGATGGTCCAAATATCGAGCCAGGTCTTGCAGAGCGTATGCAGCAATCCTTAGCGGATGCCGCTCAAAAGCAAGAAATGGTTGGCCAGCCCGCTATTTTGCTAACGTCAGGTATGTTACGTGCGACACTGTCTCGCTTTGTTAAATATACTATTCCTAATCTCAGAGTGATTTCTTACCAAGAAATCCCCGATGAAAAGCAAATACGCATAGTGTCTGCCGTCGGCCAGTAGAGGACGCATAAGTGAAGATTAAACGTTTTTTTGCCAAAGACATGCGTGCTGCACTGGCCCAAGTGAAGGACACGCTCGGCTCCGATGCGGTGATTATGTCCAATAAAAAGGTGAATGGCGGTATTGAGATTGTCGCTGCCGTTGACTACGACGAGCCAAAAGCGAAAGCGCCTGCTGCCACTCCGACCTTTATGGATGTGAGTGATGACTTAGTTTCGCTCGGCGCCAAAGCGCCGATCCGCGCTGAAACTAAGCTAAAACCCTCGGCGCCAGCGGACTCACTCCAAGCCTTGCTTGAGAAGCAACAAAATCGTTTAAACCAACAACTCACGCATCAACAACAAGATGCAGAGCTTCCTGCATGGGCTAAAGGATTACAAGCTACCGCAGCTGCGCCTAAAGCTGAGCGCCGTGATATGGGCAATCCCTTCGATAAAAAGTCACAGAGTTCGCAAAAGCAAAATGCCGATCTTGAAGCCATGCGCGACGAGTTATCATCCTTACGTAATTTGTTGACCCATCAGGTTTCAGCATTGATGACTGAGCATAAAAAGCGTATCGACCCTGTCGGTGCCATGCTGGAGTCAAAGTTGTTGGAGGCCGAGTTTTCACCAGCGGTGGCAAACAAATTAGCTGCGCTGAGCCAACACTATACTCCTGCAGAATTAGTTCGTGCACTGCCGCAAAGTCTTGCGAATATGCTTGATAATCAAGGTGATGATATTGTTAAGCAAGGCGGTGTTGTGGCATTAGTTGGTCCCACTGGTGTGGGGAAAACCACTTCCTTGGCTAAACTGGCCGCACGCTTTGCTGCTCACCATGGTGCTGACCAAGTGGCATTGATTACCACAGATCATTATCGTATTGGCGCCTATGAGCAATTGGCCACCTATGGCAAAATCATGGGCTGCCCAGTCAAACAAGCCCATGACCTTGCTGAACTAGAGCAAATTCTGTATCAGTTTAGAAATCGCAAGCTAGTATTGATAGATACCGCGGGTATGGGCCAACGAGATATGCGGCTTTACCAGCAACTTGATAATTTAACTGCAAATAGCAGAATACCTATCCGCAGTTATCTGGTACTGTCTGCCACAGGACAGCGCCGCGTGCTGCAAGATGCTGTAAATCACTTTAAACGCATTCCCTTATCTGGTGTTGTACTCACCAAACTTGATGAATCTGTGTCTTTAGCGGGCGCATTAAGTGTGTTGATCCAAAGTGGATTGCCATTAAGTTATGTTACGGATGGGCAGCGAGTGCCCGAAGATATGAAAGTTGCTGATACTTTGATGCTCGCTGAGCAAGCATTAGCGGCCTTAGAAAACACAGAACAACAATCGTTACCAGACACAGCGTGGTCAGATAATATGACCTGTGCATTTGAGTAGAGTTATGACCCTGGATCAAGCAAGTGGTTTACGTATGATTAATCAACCCTATAACGAAAAAGTGAAAGTAATCGCGGTTACGGGTGGTAAAGGTGGTGTGGGTAAAACCAGCGTATCCATCAATACTGCTGTAGCATTAGCCGAGAAGGGCAAGCGTGTCTTAGTGCTTGATGCTGACCTTGGCTTAGCAAACGTCGATGTCATGTTAGGGATCCGTGCTGAACGTAACCTTTCCCATGTATTGTCTGGCGATGCTGAGTTAGATGACATTATTGTCCGGGGGCCTAAAGGTATTGGGATTGTGCCAGCTACATCGGGTACTCAGGGCATGGTAGAGCTAAGTCCTGCGCAACATGCGGGCTTAATTCGTGCTTTCAGTGAGATGCGCACCCAGTTTGATATTCTCATCGTGGATACTGCCGCGGGGATTTCTGACATGGTACTCAGTTTCTCCCGTGCGTCACAGGATGTGTTGGTTGTTGTTTGTGACGAACCAACGTCTATTACTGACGCCTATGCGTTAATCAAAATCCTCAGCCGTGAACACGGCGTCTTCCGCTTTAAAATTGTTGCAAATATGGTGCGTAGTTTACGCGAAGGTATGGAATTGTTTGCTAAACTCAGTAAAGTGACCGACAGATTCTTGGACGTGGCACTTGAATTAGTTGCGACCATTCCATTTGATGAAAATTTGCGTAAATCGGTTCGCAAGCAAAAGTTAGTGGTTGAAGCTTATCCTAAGTCTCCCGCTGCAATTGCTTACCAAGGTCTAGCGAATAAAATTATGAGCTGGCCAGTACCACAGCAACCTGGTGGGCATTTGGAGTTTTTCGTTGAGCGCTTAGTTCAACGACCAGATTTTCAAGAGGAAAAAACGAGTGAATAAAGCCGCAGCGTATACTTGTTTAGACAATAAAACGTCAATCGTTGAACAGTATGCACCGTTGGTTAAAAGAATTGCACATCACTTGCTCGCCAGATTACCTGCCTCTGTGCAGTTAGATGACCTGCTACAGGCGGGGATGATGGGATTATTAGAAGCATCATCTAAGTTTGATGGCGGTAAAGGTGCAAAGTTTGAAACCTTCGCCGGCATAAGGATCCGTGGCGCCATGTTGGATGAAATCCGCCGTGGCGATTGGGTTCCTCGTTCTGTCCACCGAAATAATCGTCGAGTTGCCCAAGCCATTGATGAATTAGAGCAAGTGCTAGGTCGTGATGCGCGCGACACAGAAATTGCAGAAAAACTTGATATGACGCTCGATGAGTACCATCATATTCTTAATGATGTTTCTGTTGGTAAAATCATAGGGATAGAAGACTTAGGCGTATCACAGGATATACTCACTACAAGCGATGATATTAGCGATGGTACGTTTGAGGTCTTGGCAGAAACCCAGTTTCATTCTGCACTTGTTGAGGCGATAAAATTATTGCCCGAAAGGGACGCGCTAGTGCTATCGTTATACTACGATGAAGCATTGAATTTAAAAGAGATTGGCGCCATTCTTGAGGTAAGCGAATCGCGTGTTAGCCAGATATTAAGTCAGGCAATGTTGCGACTCAAAGGCAAACTCAAGCATTGGACATAAGTATAATTATTAATTGAGCACTGAATGTCAGCTCACCGGAGGAAACCTTGGACAAGAATATGAAGATTCTCATCGTTGATGACTTTTCGACAATGAGACGTATCATCAAGAACTTGTTGCGAGACTTGGGCTTTAACAACACCCAGGAAGCGGACGATGGCTCAACCGCCTTGCCAATGTTGCAAAAAGGCGATTTTGATTTTGTCGTTACAGACTGGAATATGCCAGGCATGCAGGGTATCGATTTACTTAAAGCCATTAGGGCCGATGACTCCTTGAAGCATCTACCGGTATTAATGGTCACTGCCGAGGCAAAACGTGAACAAATTATTGCTGCTGCACAAGCGGGTGTGAATGGGTATGTGGTAAAGCCTTTTACCGCAGCAACATTGAAAGAGAAGCTAGATAAAATATTCGAACGACTCGCTTAAGCAGGGATGAGCTATGAAGTCACATACATCAGGGCTCATCACGCTCGAGCATGCTCAGCGTTTAGTCGAACTGTTAAGCGCGAATGAACAAAATCAAGCTGATGATTTATTAAGAGAACTGGCAGCTCCTCTTCAGAGGGAACTTTTTGATGAGGTAGGCAAACTCACTCGCCAATTGCATAGCGCTCTTATGGATTTCCAAATCGATAATCGGTTAGTTGAGTTAGCCAATACAGAAATACCCGATGCTAAGGAACGGCTAAGTTATGTCATTGACATGACTGAACAAGCTGCAAATAAGACTATGGATGCTGTTGAGGAGTGCTTGCCGTTAGCGAATGCATTAACCGCGAACATCCAACAAGTGATGCCATCGTGGGACAAATTAATGCGTCGTGAAATTGCCCTCAGTGATTTTAAGGTGCTTTGCCATAACGTTCAGCATTTGATGTCGCGAAGTGAATTGGACTCAAACCGATTACGCGAATTGCTCAACCAAATATTGATGGCGCAGGATTTTCAAGACCTGACTGGACAAATGATCCGCAGGGTAATCGATCTAGTGATGGAAGTTGAAAGTAATCTGGTGTCTATGCTGACGGTGTTTGGTGAGCAGCCAATAATTGAGAGTCAGATTACTCAGAAAAATAATATTGAAGCTGAAGGGCCGATAATGAATGCCGAGCTTCGTCAAGATGTAGTAACAGGTCAAGACGAAGTGGATGATCTGCTATCGAGTCTGGGTTTCTAACTGGGAGTCAATTTGATGGCCTTTGATGTAGATGAAGAGATACTCCAGGACTTTTTAATCGAGGCGGGGGAAATATTAGAGTTGCTTCAAGAGCAGCTTGTTGCCCTTGAGAATAATCCTGATGATACTGACTTGCTAAATGCCATTTTTAGGGGGTTTCACACCGTAAAGGGCGGCGCAGGTTTCCTAAGTTTGACTCCCATGGTTGATGTCTGCCATGAGGCAGAAAACACATTCGATTTATTGCGTACTGGCAAGCGCAGTGTCACAGCAGAATTAATGGATATTATTCTTCAGGCTGTTGATGCGATTAACACCATGTTTGCTCAAACCCAGCAGGGAGAGCAACAAGATCCTGCTGATGCTGCATTACTTGCAAAGTTAAAGTTACTTAGTTCTGGTGAGCCTCTGCCGTCAGAATTAGGACAAACTGCGTCAGAGCCTGAATCTATTGCTGAGCCCGAACCCGAGCCCGTTATTGAAACTGTTGTTGACGTTGTCGCAGTTGAAGAGATGCCTGTTGAGGCTGTGAGTTCTTCAAACTCAAGTATTGATGAGATTAATGAAGCGGAGTTTGAGGCTTTGCTTGATGCACTGCACGGTAGTGGAAAAGGTCCCGGTGTGACTAACACTACTAATGCTGATGCTGTGGCAGTACCCACTGCGTCAACTCCCTCTGTATCAAATACAGCCAAGCCCAAAGTACAACAAGCTACCAGCTCGGGTGATGATATCACTGACGATGAGTTTGAAGCCCTGCTTGATGAGCTTCATGGTTCAGGAAAATTTAATGGCAAAGTAGATACACCTATATCACCTCAGCCTAAGGTTGAAACTGTTGCTGTGCCAGTGTCAACACCAACACCAACTGCTGTTGCTGTCGATTCAGACGAAATTACTGACGATGAATTTGAGCGTTTACTCGACGAACTTCATGGAAAAGGTGGGGCACCAGCCAAAGCTGTTGCAAAAGTGGAATCTGCGAAACCGACTCCCACTCCTGCCACATCTGCTGCGGCTCCTGCTGTGCCTAAAGCCAGTGTTACTCCGGTAACACCTCCAGCAGTTAAACCTCAGGCCGAAGTTGCGCTCGCCGAGAAGGCTCCTGTTAAAGCGGCCGCTGCCGCATCAGCAAATGTTCCTCAAGGTGAAACGACCGTTCGCGTAGATACTGCACGACTCGACCAAATCATGAATATGGTGGGAGAGCTGGTATTAGTACGTAACCGTTTGGTAAGTTTGGGCATTAGTCGTGATGACGAAGAGATGTCTAAGGCACTCGCGAATCTAGATTTAGTGACTGCTGACTTGCAAGGTGCGGTCATGAAAACCCGTATGCAGCCTATCAAAAAGGTTTTTGGCCGTTTCCCTCGCGTTGTTCGTGATTTAGCCCGTACGCTCAATAAAGAAATTGATTTAGTGTTGGTCGGTGAAGAAACTGACCTTGATAAAAACTTGGTTGAGGCGCTTGCGGATCCTTTAGTGCACTTGGTTCGTAACTCGGTCGACCATGGTATTGAAATGCCAAATGACCGTGAAGCCTCTGGTAAACCCAGAACGGGGACGATTACTCTATCGGCAAGCCAAGAGGGTGACCATATTCTGCTAAAAATCGAAGATGATGGCGCAGGTATGGATCCCGAAAAGTTAAAACAAATTGCCATTAAACGTGGCGTGCTGGATGAAGATTCCGCTGCGCGTATGACGGACAATGAAGCTTATAACTTGATCTTTGCCCCAGGCTTTTCGACTAAGGTCGAGATTTCAGATATCTCTGGTCGTGGCGTGGGGATGGACGTGGTTAAAACCCGTATCACCCAACTCAACGGTACTGTGCATATTGACTCGATGAAAGGCAAAGGCACCATACTTGAGATTAAAGTGCCGTTAACCTTGGCAATTATGCCAACGCTTATGGTTGATGTTGCGAAACAAGTTTTTGCATTACCTTTATCCAGTGTTAATGAGATTTTTCATCTCGATCTTACCAAAACCAACATTGTTGACGGACAACTCACTGTCATCGTTCGCAACAAGGCCGTGCCGCTCTTCTATCTAGAGCATTGGTTGCATAGAAATAAAACTACCTTCAAACATGGTGACAAGAAACATGGTCATGTTGTGATAGTGCAGTTAGGTATGATGCAGATCGGTTTTGTTGTGGATGCATTGATTGGCCAAGAAGAGGTGGTGATTAAGCCACTGGGAGCCTTGTTGCACGGTACGCCAGGTATGGCTGGGGCAACGATTACATCCGATGGTGGTATTGCGCTCATTTTGGATGTTCCTGGGTTATTAAAGCATTATGCGAAAAATAAAAGTTAGTTCCCAAGTTAAGGAATGGAATGGCCATTAAAGTATTAGTCGTTGATGACTCAAGCTTTTTTAGACGACGTGTTAGTGAAATAGTCAATCAAGATCCTGAACTGGAAGTGATCGCGACGGCTGCTAACGGGGCTGAAGCGGTGAAGATGGCTGCTGAGCTTAATCCCCAAGTAATCACTATGGACATTGAAATGCCTGTCATGGACGGTATCACCGCCGTCCGTGAAATCATGGCAAAGTGTCCAACCCCGATTCTGATGTTTTCATCATTAACCCATGATGGCGCTAAGGCCACCTTAGACGCCCTAGATGCGGGTGCGTTAGATTTTTTACCTAAACGTTTTGAAGATATCGCGACCAATAAAGATGAAGCGATTTTGTTATTGCAGCAAAGAGTCAAGGCTCTTGGTCGTCGTCGAATTTTCCGTCCAGTGGCGCGTCCTAGCGTTGCCCCAATTACCCCAAGACCAAGCTCTGGCTCGGTATTAGGGAATGTGGCCACTCCTGTTCAAAGTGCACCTGCGCCAGTGCGCACGTCATCTGTATCGTCTATTCGTGCTAGTGGTAAGCAATACAAATTATTGTTAATTGGTACGTCGACGGGGGGGCCTGTCGCCTTACAGAAAATTTTGACTCAGTTTCCAGCAAATTATCCGCACCCTATTTTGCTGATCCAACACATGCCAGCCGCTTTTACCCCAGCATTTGCAAATCGTTTAAATGGTTTATGTAAAATCGAGGTAAAAGAAGCGGCAAATGGCGATATTTTGCGTCCAGGTTGTGCGTATCTAGCGCCAGGTGGAATGCAGATGATGGTAGAGCGTACAGGCGTCACAGGCCGAATAAAAGTGCTCGCTGGTAGTGCTGAAATGAATTATAAGCCTTGTGTCGATATCACTTTTGCTTCAGCCTCAAAAGCCTACGGTGGAGATGTGCTTGCTGTAGTGTTAACTGGAATGGGAGCTGACGGCCGAGAAGGAGCACGCATGCTTAAAGCTGCCGGTGCGACCATTTGGGCGCAGGATGAAGCGAGTTGCGTCGTTTATGGTATGCCTCAAGCAGTGGCCAGTGCGGGTATTGCCACTCAATCCATTTCATTGGAGCACATGGCTGAGTCGATTTTAAAAGAGTCTGCACGTGGCTAGCAGCAAGTCACAGATAAGCACAAATATTGTGCTTATTATGGTGCTAATGATGATGACGATCGTTTGTCTTGGTGCCTTAAGTTTCGATTATCATCGAAAAAACATAAAATTGCTTGCTGATGTTAAACGCTTAGCATCGACCCAAGTCGTGCTCATGGTGCCTGATGAGCAAGCTAAGGTCATTGCTGATTGGCTTGCCACACACCCAGAACAAACTAAGGCTATGCTAAAAATGGTGGCGCCTGGTGAACATAATGCAGTGACTCTTGGGCCTGAAATGCCAGCGGCGGATGGTAATAATATTCCGCCTTTACTTGAAAAAGTGCCTGAGATGGATAAACAACAGTTATCCTCTCAGTCACCTGCTGAATCATCAGTCTCTTTGCGTTTGCAAAATGAAGCAGCATTGACAACAGAGGTTCGACAGGAGTCGACTCAAGTTCCTGTGGTGATTTCGGAAAATGCCGACGGTGTTAAGGTGATAAGTCTGCCTAACGGTGGCATAAGAGTCACGACAAGGGAAGAAGAGTAACGTGGTGGGCCGCGATCATTCCACTTATAAATGGCACAGAATCAACATTTAAGAGGTCAGTGCTTTGAAAGTCTGGACCATAGCGAATCAAAAAGGTGGGGTCGGTAAAACCACTTCGGTAGCAAGTTTAGCGGGAGCACTCGCTAAACGGGGTAAGCGCGTCTTGATGATTGATACCGATCCTCATGCTTCACTCGGTTACTACCTTGGGGTTGACTCAGAAGAGGTGCCAGGTTCTCTTTTTGATGTATTTGTTGCGCACAATCATCTTACAAAAGAGCTAGTTAAATCGCATATCGTACCAACTTTGGTGGATGGTTTAGATTTATTACCGTCGACTATGGCGCTAGCAACACTGGATAGAGCTTTAGGCCATCAAGAAGGCATGGGACTTGTCTTGCGTAATTTGCTTGCCCTTGTTGCTGATGAATATGATGTTGCCATCGTCGACTGCCCGCCTGTCTTAGGTGTGCTGATGGTGAATGCGTTAGCCGCGAGCCAACATATTGTCATTCCTGTGCAAACAGAGTTCTTAGCGATTAAAGGGCTTGAGCGCATGGTCAAAACTATGGAAATCATGGGGCGGTCAAAGAAGACTCGTTACAGTTATACCGTAGTCCCAACCATGTTTGATAAGCGTACTAAGGCATCTCCTGCTGCGTTGCAGGTGTTGAGTGAACAGTATGGTGAGAGTCTATGGCGTGATGTTATTCCTGTAGATACTAAGTTTAGAGACGCAAGTTTAGCGCATTTACCCGCCTCCCATTATGCAAGCGGTTGTCGTGGTGTAAAGGCCTATGAAAGATTATTAGATTTTCTTTTAGCTGGGGAGTTTGGCCATGTCAAAATCGGTTGATGAAACTGTTTTTGATTTTTTTGAATTATTATTGCACGAAGACGATAGTGCCTTTGGTGCTTCCCCCATTAAATCTCAAGAAAATGTTGCGACCGCTTTTGATAGCAGTAAAAAAACGGAAACTCAGCAGCTCAATAATGCCATTTTGGCAGAGCATGAGCGGTCTAAAGCGGATGTTAAAGCTACTCTAGAGCCTGAAGTACAACCTATTCGGGCAAAAAGCATTGTTACTGTCTCCTCTAAGGAAAGTGCTGAGCCGTTAGTGAATAAACAGTCGCTAGAGCGCCTGCTTGCGCCAGTCCTAAAAGCGGAAGCTACAGTTGTTGATAAGCCAACTGAGGTTATCGAGCAACCTTTACCAGCACCCAAGCAACCTGTAGCAATAACGGTGGCTGATGTTGATGAGACTGCGAATGTTGCGCCGACGCAAGTCGATAACTTATCGACTGTGCCCGACACCCAAGTCGGCTTTGCGCCTCCAAGTGTGACAAAAGATCTGCAAGAAGTACTCGATGATGAGTTTCAAGTACTATTCTTTAAGGTAGCTGGGTTGACGTTAGCGGTTCCATTAGTCAGTCTCGGTGGTATCGTCAAAGTAGAACGGATTAATCATATTATTGGCCGTCCTTCTTGGTTCCTTGGTGTACAAACTCATCGAGAAGAACAGTTAAATCTAGTGGATACCTGTGCATGGGTTATGCCAGAAAAATACACAGATAAACTGGCGCAATCGGTAAATTATCAATATCTTGTATTATTAGAGGGCAGTAATTGGGGATTAGCTTGTGAGTCCCTGCTTAATGCAGTAAAAATTACCAAATCGCAAGTAAATTGGCGCAGCAAAGCAGGGAAACGTCCTTGGCTAGCTGGTGTGGTTAAAGAACAAATGTGTGGCATTTTGCACGTACAAGCCTTAGTTGAAATGCTTGATGCGGGTTTAGGCTGTCAGGACTCCATTGGTTGAGGTAAACATGAAAGATACAAGAAATGTCGCAGCCGTGGCTGCAAGTAAAGATGATGCAGTATTGCAGTGGGTTACCTTTAAGTTAGACAACGAAACTTATGGTATTAATGTCATGCAAGTGCAAGAAGTGCTGCGTTATACCGAAATTGCTCCCGTACCTGGTGCACCACACTATGTTTTAGGGATTATCAATTTACGCGGTAATGTGGTTACTGTTATTGATACCCGCTCACGTTTTGGGTTGCAATCAGCAGAAGTGGATGATTCGACACGTATCGTGATCATCGAGGCAGAAAAGCAAGTCATTGGTATTTTGGTCGATAGTGTTGCTGAAGTCGTTTACTTACGCCGTTCTGAAATTGATAACGCGCCTAACGTTGGTACAGAAGAGAGTGCGAAGTTTATTCAAGGCGTCAGCAATCGTGATAATGAGTTGTTGATCTTAGTTGATTTAGACAAACTATTATCTGATGAAGAGTGGGCTGAGTTAAATCAACTCTAAATATTCATCGGAGGCGGCAGATAGTGTCTATCTGCCGCTTTGCTTTTTGTTATGCGAACGATTCATTTGGCTTTAATTTACTCTTTTAGTTTTAGAATGCCACTTGATGAGTCGGTGCTGATTTCAGCTGATTGTGATGCGTAGGGATGATGAATGGGCGATGAATTTTTAATCGCAGCCTTAGTTTATGTGATTGCGTGTTTAGGTTTAGTTCTTTACCTTCAGAAACAATTAAGTAAGTTGCGCAGTAAAGTTGAAGCGTTAACCGTATTAGTGAAAGAGGGCGATCGTCAGCGCGAGGGCTTTAAGCGTGAAATGCAGGAGCTTCGAAGCGGTACCATTGGTATGGGACGTCGTGTGATTGAGCTTGAAAAACGCTTACATCAACAATCTGAACGCATTGAAGAATCTACTCAACAGGATCCCCAAGCAAAGCTTTATACACGTGCGATGAAGATGGTGGCCCTCGGAGCTGGTGTAGATGAGCTAATCAAAGAGTGTGAATTGCCTAAAGCTGAAGCTGAGTTGTTAATTCGTTTACACCGTAAATAGGTGAATAATTTGGGACGCACTTCGTGACTCTCGGCCGCAGCAAAGTGCTGCTCTAGAACGCCACGTTGTGGCTCTAGGAGCTAGCCACTTTTGCTTTAAGCCTTATCAACAATCTTCTTATGCATATTGTTCCATTGTTCTGGGAATTTTCCGTCCAACATATACACAAATGCGATTAATTCGGCGATAAGCAGATACAGTTCTCTTGGAATTTCTTCGCCTAATTCAAGCAATCGAAGAAAGTTACTCAGGTGCGGATCTTGGTGAATATAAACGCCTGAGGCCTTTGCTAGAGCGATAATTTCGTCAGCGATTAGCCCTTCACCCGATGCGACTACTTTAGGCGCATGTTTTCCGTCATAACTCAAGGCAACTGCTTGCTGGGTTTTGTATTCTTCCGCCATAGATAGACTCTTTAATTATGCTCTTGTTTTCACAAGAAAATGATCACCAGGCAGCAACGTTGCTGGAACTGGTGCTAATTGGGTGGATAATTCACCCGGTGTAAATCCTAATTGCGATAGTTTTTGTCCCAGTGGAGCCAGAAAGTTATCTACTCGGCGAAGTAATGACTGACTGTCACCTTTGAACTGAATATCTAGTACTTGTTGGTGAAAACGTGCCGATATCAGTAATGGACCCTGGGCGAGATTAAACTTCAATTGTAAATTCCAGCCTTTATGATGTTGCTGTTCATCGCTATCGGCTTCTCGCTCGAATTTACCTTCTAATTGTTCATGACGTTGATTAATCCCATAGGGAAGGGCAAAAAACCACACTAAATTACCATTATTTTCACTACTGGCTTGTTGATAAAGCTGTAGGCTTGAAGCTAGTTGTACCATGCTTTCTAGGCCGCCAGCTTTACTAAATTGTCCCAGCTGGTGGTTAGATAATCCGATTCTAGTTTGGAGTTGCTCTAAGTAATCGGCCAATTTAGCACTCATTTTACTATTGGCATTATTTGCCCTAAACCCCAATAACAACTGAAACAATGAGCTAATGGCTCCCGCATTGAATAGCATTGAGGCTTGAGCGAGCTGCGGCGTTGCTAAATTTAAGGTTGCGAGACCAAGGATGCTGTCTTTTAGTTCGTTTGGATCGCTTAATTGACCTAAAGGATGTGGGCCTAGATGAGGCAAATGTTTTAACAGCTCGGCAGCTAAGTTTGTGCTAGCTCGAGAGACCATCTGCTCGATGGGGAGAGCACCGGCCTTGGTAAAGGCTTTTTGAAGCACTTGATTAACATTGATATTGGCTTCGTTGAGCTTATTTTGTTTGTCAGCACCTAACGAGTCTGATGGGGTTTTAAGATTTAGCTGTGTTTCATTACCGGACAAATTTTTGGTCATCGCTAACTCATTAGCGGGGACCTGTGGTTTAGTCTGTAAGCTGCTAAAGTCCGATTTTGCATGTTGACTTTGCAAAGCAGTTGACACCGTTACGGTATTTTTTACATCCGATGCGCTTGCATCTTTAGTCAGTGCCTTAGGTTCAGGAATAGCCGTTTTGGGATCAATTTGTTGATTGGTAGTTTGTCCTGTCGTCAGCTTTGCTTCTGTGGTGGATTGTAAATTGACGCTAATAGCAATCTTGGATGGTGAGTTTTTTACGGATGTCACTTCATCCGCAATAGAACCCGTTTGAGTCTGGGATATTTTTATGTCGGAAATTGATCCACCTTGGGTGCTAGACGTATTCACTTTTGCAGCAGTGCTATCCGTTTGGGGGACTAAGCCCTCAAGTTTCCGTAAAAAACTCGCAATAATCTGAACGGGTTCCATTTTGCTTATCACAACATGACTCGCTTGCTTGTCAATAATGGGAAGCTGAGTTTCATTTATCGGAGCGCCAATTTGGATTTCGAGTTTGCTCAGTATTGGGGTCAACACTAAAATAGGTTTCCCTTGTAAAAGGGTAATTTTTGCTTGATATTCACCCGCATTAAGTCGTGTTCCTGGATCCTGTGGCACAACAGTTCCATTAGTAAATTGGAATTCTTTTGCAGTAACAATGACATTAGGGAGGGGGTAGCCCTGTGGGCGGGCAGAGAGAGCGTATAATTTTGTCTCTGAAATCCCATTTTGTTGTGCAAGTAATGTGATCGCTTCTGGGAGCTTAAGGTTGACTGTCGAACCCAAGGCAATCAGTTGCGAGGTTTGGGTCATAGCACTCGATTCAGAGGGGCTATTCACGACTTGATTGACTAAAAATTGACTAGCAATAATTAATGCTTGGCGTTGCTGAGCATTAACGAGCTTTAAATTATATTCTGTACCGTTTAGAATAATACTATCGCCTTCAGGAGATAGTTGGACTTCAGCGGGAATAGGACGCGCATTGGTGCTCAGGGCAGTGTTCTGAGTCCCTGAAGTGATTAATGGTGCGTTGGTAATCTGACTAAGTGGAATCGACTCCATACTAAACCTTTGTTGGAATAACTCGCGGTGCGTTATTTAAAAAATTAACAATTGACCAAACTGTTTTGCCAAGTATGCTTATGCGCTTTGTAAAGTCAGTGGCATTTTGTCTGTCATACTTAGTATACGACTCGGATGACTAATCTTTTATCGTCACTTGTTGATGGTAACTTTAACGAAAACTCGTGAACTCGGCAGTACATTTATTTAAGAGAGCAATATGAAGTTGAAATGGATAGGGGTACTTTTAGGCTTTGCATTACTGCCCAAGGTTTATGGCGCAGAGGTAGCCGTACCCGATAACACTCCAAAGGACGGGGCTTCAGCTGTAAAAATTACTTACGAAGATCCAAGAGATCCCTTTGAAGGGTTCAACCGCGCCATGTGGGACTTTAACTATCTGTTTCTCGATAGGTACCTATACCGGCCCGTTGCACATGGTTATAACGATTATATCCCGTTGCCTGCTAAAACAGGGATTAATAACTTTGTGCAAAACTTGGAAGAACCCAGCAGCGTGGTAAACAACTTATTGCAAGGCAAATGGGGTTGGGCGGCGAATGCGGGTGGTCGTTTTACGGTTAACACGACGATAGGGTTACTAGGCGTTATTGATGTGGCTGATATGATGGGAATGCCACGTAAGCAGGACGAGTTTAACGAAGTGTTGGGCTATTACGGTGTACCTAATGGTCCCTATTTTATGGCACCCTTTGCTGGTCCATATGTTGTTCGTGAACTCGCATCAGATTGGGTTGATGGTCTATACTTTCCACTATCTGAACTCACAGTGTGGCAATCCGTGGTTAAATGGGGCCTTAAAAGCTTACATGCTAGAGCCTCGGCAATTGACCAGGAAAGACTTGTTGATAATGCGCTCGATCCCTATGCCTTCGTGAAAGATGCGTACTTACAACACATGGACTATAAGGTCTATGATGGCAATGTTCCTCAAAAACAAGAAGATGATGAGTTACTCGACCAGTACATGCAGGAACTTGAGTAAGCTCATGCGCTAACTTGGCTGCAGGCATGAATATGCAGCCAAGCCCATGCCGTATAAATGATTCTTCCCATGTCATCATTGAATGATTGCTGTTGCAGTAAACGTTATGCGGGAATCTTTATGGCGTTAAATGGTGTTTCAATTCTGTGGGTTGAAGATGACCCAGTATTCAGGCAAATCGTTGCTACCTTTCTAAATGGTCGCGGTGCACAGGTAGTGCAGGCTGGCGATGGAGAGCAGGGGCTGATTCATTTCAAGCAACAACGTTTCGATATCATACTTGCCGATTTGAGTATGCCAAAGCTTGGTGGCTTAGATATGCTTAAGGAAATGAGCAGGTTAGAGCCATTAGTGCCTTCTATTGTTATTTCAGGTAACAATGTTATGGCGGATGTCGTCGAGGCGCTGCGCATCGGTGCGAGTGATTATTTGGTTAAACCTGTTGCTGATCTCTTTATTATCGAGCAAGCCATTCAACAAGGGCTGCAGCGAAATCATCCCGATGATATTACTCAGGCAGACTTTGATGCTTTATCTCACCAAGAGTTGAATGATAATTTAGCCTTATTAGAACAAAGTGTTGAAGCGGCTAAGCAAGTTCAGCAGCAACTTTTCCCTGCTTCAAATATCAGTTATCCCGCCGCCAAAGTTGATTACAGCTTATTTAAAAGCAGTGATATCAGTAGCTACTTTATTGACTCAACAATGGTGGGCAGTGATCATTTGATTATGTATATGGCCCACCTCTATCCCGAAGACAATCGCGCGGCGTTTGCTTGTGTTTTGCTACGCAGTTTTGTCAACCAAAAGCTGAAAAGTTATCGAAGTGGTCAGAGTAAAACCATTATCGAGCCGTTCAATATGCTGAGCTACTTGAATGAGCGTTTGGTAAAGTCCGGTTTGGATATCACAGTAGATATTGTTTATGTCGCAATCGAATTAACTCGTTATCGTGCAGCCATTGCCCTAGCAGGCAAGGGACTGAGGTGCTATTTGCGTAATGACAAAGGCTTAAGTCCATTGGCTATTTCAGAAAGTTTACCACTAGGGGTATTAGATTGGGGTAAACCGAGTGTTCAGTTTCGAACGATTCTGCCCCAGGAGCAACTTTGTATCGCAACCAATGAGCCTGAACATAAGCAGCAGTTATTAGATAATCAATTTAAAGGATTAGTCTACAATTCAAACTTGCCTGCGGGTGGTTTTATTCAATTAAGTTTATAAGAAGATAAGATGCTAGGACGCAGCCAAAAGCGCTACAGCTAGGCCATTGCGTAGCTCGAGAAGCCTAGACTCTAGCACCTAGCACCTAGAACCTAGAACCTAGCACCTAGAACCTAGAACCTAGCACCTAGAACCTAGAACCTAGCACCTAGCACCTAGAACCTAGTCCCCATGTTCTAATTTGTCAGTGTGCGAAACATCCCATCTCTAACCTCAACGTGTTTTGGGAGCAAAGCAATAAAAAACGCTGCATTTCTGCAGCGTTTTTATCGAATATAGAATTATTCAGGATGGGTAGAAGCGTCCTATCAGGGCGAAGCCCTATCTGCTTTTTCTCGCAGCTAAGTCACCTAGAGCAGCGCATTTGGCTGCGTCCTAGCTTCTAGCTGCGTTATCTTTTAATGGCTTCGTGTTCAGCGGTTACCGCAATTTCATCTTCTAATGCTTCGGCTTCATTGTGATGCTTGCTTTCCGCACCGTGCATCCAATCGACTAATTTGTCTGCCATAAAGTATAAGATCACACCAGAAAGTGCTGCGGTAATCGCAATACCCGAGAAGATAGCCATTGCATTGGCAAGTTGTTCTTCTTTTTCGCCGCCATGGCCAATAAAGGAACCCACCACACCACCAATTTTGTTAGCAGCAGCCACAAAGAGGAACCAAGAACCCATCATTAACGAAGCGATGCGTAGTGGAGCTAACTTAGTGACCATAGATAAACCAATAGGCGATAAGCAAAGTTCACCCATGGTATGGAAGAAATAAGCGCCAACCAACCACCACATGCTTGATTTAGCTGTAGCGTCACCGCCCATTTCGACAACGGCACCGATCATAAATAAGAAGCCAACGGCTAACAGTACTAAGCCTAAAGCAAACTTAATCGGGGAGTTAGGTTCGTTCTTACCTAAACGTACCCAAATCGAAGCAACAACAGGGGCGAAAATAACGATAAACATTGCGTTTAAGGATTGGAACCAAGTGGTTGGTACTTCCCATGTGCCGATCATGCGGTCGGTAAAGTCGTTCGTGAACAAGTTCATCAGGCCGCCAGCTTGCTCGAAGCCCGCCCAGAAAATAATAGTAAATAAACCCATCACCATGATGACTTTAATACGGTCACGTTCAACCTTCGTCAGTGGTTCTTTACGGACTTCTCCTTTTTCTGCTGCTTTTTGCTTTTCAAGCTTAGCAGCAGGAGTTCTACCGATATCACCAAGTAACTTTTGTGCAAACACAAGCTGGATAATTAACGACAGGATCATACCGATACCTGCGCAGATAAAACCAGCTTGGAAATTACCATCATAAGCGGCAACTACTGAGCCTACGATAATACCTGAGAGGAAAGCACCAACGTTGATCCCCATATAGAAAATAGTGAAAGCACCGTCACGGCGGTGATCTCCTTCTTGGTACAGATCGCCCACCATAGTAGAAATATTTGGTTTAAACAGGCCGTTACCTAAGATTAACGTGCCTAAGCCGACGTAGAATACTTCGGTTTCCATCCCAGGTACCCACGCATGGGGCGTACCTAAAATAAATTGACCAGCCGCCATTAAAGTACCGCCAATCATAATGGCCCGGCGTTGGCCTAGAAAGGTATCTGCTAACCAACCACCTAGAAGTGGGGTCAAATAAACAAGCCCAGTGAAGGTGCCATATAACGAAATTGCATCAGCTTGGCTCCAACCTAAACCGTGTCCACCTTCGCTTTGCACTTTATCAACTAAGTACAGTACTAAAATGGCACGCATTGCATAATAACTAAAACGTTCCCAGAGTTCTGTTGTAAACAGTAGGAACAGACCTTTGGGATGGCCAAGCATTGTCCCTTGTGGTTTTGCTACGCTCATGAAGTTTCCACCTTAAGCTCGTGATTGCCTGTGGCGCCCCTGAAACAGGATGATGTCACCACAGAAAAATGATTGTTGCTCTTCTCATTTATCTTGAGTCAATTCGATATTTAGCTCTAGCTTAAAAGCATGAGTAAATTGTTGAATTACTGAGATTTAAGTATGAGTTATTGTTACGTTCTTATAATAAAAGTAATATTTTAAGCGTTAATTAGGATATTTTCGCTAAAATTCCCACCTTATATACCCTTTAAAAGTCACTAAAGTCAATTTTGACTTGCTAACTGGTGAGATTATCTGCAACTCGTCGCTAAATATCGATTTATGTTGATTTTCCTAATATATCGGTACTTTGTTTAGATACCGAACAGCAAGGGTTTTAAGGCAAAAAACTGCTTCCATCCGTCTTGACAACTTTGTTATGATTGCGACCCGTGAATGGACGTCACTTAACATAGGGTAGTGAGATTAATCGATGAAGGCATGGTACCTTTTGTACTGTAAACCTCGTAGTGAAACGAGGGCACAACAAAATTTAGCTCTTCAAAATTTAGAGACATATTTACCAATGGTCTCTGAAGAAAAATCTCAACGCGGTCAGAAGCGGATCTGTCGTGTGCCTTTATTCCCAAAT
Organism: Shewanella sp. MM_2022_3; assembly: GCF_022557375.1. Taxonomy (NCBI): domain Bacteria; kingdom Pseudomonadati; phylum Pseudomonadota; class Gammaproteobacteria; order Alteromonadales; family Shewanellaceae; genus Shewanella; species Shewanella sp. MM_2022_3. The sequence continues at coordinate 12,790 of NZ_JAKZGV010000013.1, read as the reverse complement.
TATTTGTTTATCAATTTTGACCCAAGCCAAACTAGCGTTAAGCAAGTCCACTCTACTCGCGGTGTGAGTCGTATAGTCAATTGTCAGGAAAGAATGACACCCATTGATGACCGAGTCATTCACGCCATTCGCATGAAAGAATTAACGCCTTCCCAATCTGTTTTAGACACTCCGTTAGAGCTAAAAACAGGGGAGAAAATTCGTTTTAAAGACGGCCCGTTTGCAGACTTAGAAGCTATTTTTCAAGAGAAATGCCCAAACAAACGTTGCCACGTTTTATTTAATATTATGGGACAGATCAATATGTTAACTGTGCCAGAACAGTCTGTAGAACGAGTGTGAGTTGTGAACTATTTTACTATGTTGATTAAGACTTTAGCTTAGAGTTGTGTAAGACATTTGCCATAGCCTGAGTTATTTCATTTCAAGTAATATAGAGCTTGAAATTAAAAATATATAATTTTCAGTGTGTTATATTTGTTTGTGCATTGAGGTGGTATCACAAAACTAAATTTGCACCATTAAAAGTTAAACATAATTTGTGTGCATGTTTTTTGAGCAAACGACGTAGTGGTTTGGCTGTACAATTTTTGCCGCTGAACTAAATTGTGTGCAACAAAAGTTTTACTTGTTTTTTACGCTGTGGCATATGAGGCTCGCGGGCTTAAATTGCCAGCAGGGCTTAGGTCTTTTGAAGATGGTAGCCAAACTAAAGATGGTTAACTGATAAGTTTGGGACTTTAGAAAGCCAACAATTAAAAACAGCAAGTAACAAATGCTAAGGTTTTGAAAAATTAGAATATTCGCAGCGCGAAGGGCAATATAGAGGCCGCAATCTATGGGCGGTAGCGTGCCTGAAAGGCATCGAATGAATAGTTTCATTCGTTAAGCGGACGCCGAAGGCCTCCGGCCGCCACGCGGATCGGTAGCGTGCCTGAAAGGCATCGAATGAATAGTTTCATTCGTTAAGCGGACGCCGCAAATAATTGTCTGGAACAATTATTAACAGCGTTAGCTGATCCGAAGGATGAAGTGCTGGATGCACTGAATAAGCCCTCTGGCCGCCACGCGATAGAAGTGTCAGGAACACTTCAAAATTGCTTTAGCAAGCCCTCAGGGTGGAGTATACGGATATACGGAATAATCGGTAGCGTGTCTGAAAAAAGAAGGACGTTGCTTCGCAACTGCGAGGACGAAGCAAAAAAGCGCTGCTCTAGGACGCTACTACGGTGGCGCTAGAATCTAGAAGGAGCGTAGCGACGCTCTGCTTTATCATTGTTTTTCATCTTTAAACCCAATCGGAGATATCTGGTGTTACAACAACTTAAAAAATACATCAAAGCGGCCCCTAGAGTCGCGATATTCGCAAGCATGAGTGCTGCAATATTGATGGGCGCTCAGGCGCAAGCCGTTACGCCCTCTCCGCAGATGATTGAACAATTCAAACAATTACCCAAAGCAGAACAACAGCGCTTAGCGAGACAGTACGGAATTGATCCCAGTATGATTTCCGGTAGTCAAGCTCAGCCGCAGATAGCAAATCCGCAGGTTGTTTCCGAACGTGACATGCAACCAGAGCGCATCAATGCGGCAAGTGATAAGAAAGAAAAAGCGGAATTAGATTTTTCTGCGGATTCTTCCAACCTTAAACTACGTCGCTTTGGCTATGAAATGTTTGCTGGTGAGCCTAGCACCTTTGCGCCTGTATCTGATGTGCCAGTCCCTGGGGAATATCTTGTCGGTCCAGGCGATAACATCAAAGTACAGCTTTATGGGAAAGAGAATAAAGAATACGACTTAGTAATTAATCGCGAAGGAGTCATTCAATTCCCCGAATTAGGGCCCATTCCTGTAAATGGGTTAACGTTCTCTGAGTTAAGAGAAACGCTGGGGCAGCGTATTCAACAACAAATGATTGGTATTGAATCCAATATCACCATGGGGGAATTGCGCTCTATTCGTATATTTGTGGCGGGTGATGCTTACAAACCTGGTTCATATACGGTTTCTAGTTTATCGACTATCACCCAAGCGTTATTTGTTGCTGGTGGTGTTAACGAAATTGGCTCATTACGGAATGTACAACTTAAACGTAATGGCAAACTTGTCGGTACATTAGACTTATATGATCTGCTGTTAAAAGGGGATGCATCGGGCGACCTGCGCTTACGTTCTGGAGATGTCGTCTTTATTCCTTCAATTGGTGGCCTTGTTAGCGTCTCAGGTGAAGTAAGACGTCCAGCTATTTATGAGTTAAAAAATAACGAAACCATGGCGGATGTTATCGCCATGGCCGCGGGTTTAAATCCTGGCGCCTATCCTAAAAGCAGTTCGGTTGAGCGTTACAACAGTAAATCGCTAAAAACAGTCATCAATGTCGACCTTACTAGCGAACAGGGCAAAATGACATTAGCCAAAGCGGGTGATGTTATTCGTGTTAAAAACGCTTCTGAACAGTTTGAAAGCGCCGTGACCGTAGTCGGTGCTGTCGTACGTCCTGGTAAATATCAATGGTTTTCCGGACAAAAAATCAGTGATGTTTTTCCCTCAATTTGGGGGGATTTAGCCATTTCTGCTGATTTAGATTATGCCTTAGTGGTTCGTGAAGTGAACCAATATGGTGATATTGAAGTTCGTCAGTTTTCACCGGGTAAAGCTATTAATGACAAAAATAGTGACCAAGATATCGCTTTAAATCCCCGTGATAAAATCATTATTTTTAATTTTTCTGACGATGTACAAAATCGTTTCGAGCTGAATAAATTAGTTAAACAGCGCGTAGAGAAGGTAACCTCTTTAAACACGAATTCTCTGATCAGTTCTGATTTATTCAAAGCAGGGTTTGTTCAGCTTGATAAAAGTAGATTAACTCAGCGTACGCAGTTGGCTGGAGTGGTTGTTACTGATAAAACTGAGTCAGAAGATGTGGCTGTGGTTAAAGGTGTCGTCAACAAAATGTTGGCAAACTTATTTGATGATACAGAGTTACTCAAACTCAGTAATCAAATGGCTCGCCAAGAATTACTCTATCCGGTCATGGTTAAGCTTAATAACCAGGGGCGAGCAGGAGCTGGGATTCAGGTTGTCGGGATTGATGGTCAGGTACGTTTACCCGGTCTGTACCCATTAACCGCAGGTGCAAGAGTCAATGATTTAGTTGTTGCTGCTGGTGGCTTGAAAGAAGGTGCTTACACAACTAGAGCCGAATTAACATCAACGGTAGTTGATAATTCAGGTTCTAAAACTGAGCATAAAAATATTGACCTTGCTTTAGCACTGCAAAATAACTCAAGTGCTAATTTATTGTTATCTGGCAGAGATATTCTTACTGTGATGACAACGCCAGATTGGCAAGAGACCAAAGTGGTTGAGGTCAGAGGCGAGGTTAAATTCCCTGGCCGTTACAATATTCGCCGTGGTGAAACCTTAAGTGACTTAATCACCCGTGTGGGTGGCTTTACCGAATATGCGGCATTACCTTCAGCAGTCTTTGTACGTGAGTCTGTGCGCCAACAAGAGCAGATTGAAATCAAAAAGCTGGCAGACCAACTGCGTCGTGATATAGCTACCCGCGGGATTTCAAAGGATGGCACGGTAGTTAATTATGCTGATGCACAGTTAATGCTAACCGACCTTGAAAATATTAAAGCGGTTGGCCGTTTAGTCGTGGATTTACCCGCAATTTCACTTGGTATTACTCAGGCTGATTTGCAGTTAGAAGATGCTGACATTTTATATGTTCCTTCAACTAAGCAAACGATTGCAGTAATGGGTGAAGTTCAGCATCCTGCAACCCATAGGTTTAAAGAAGGTTTAACGATAGACCAGTATCTAGCCATGTCTGGTGGTGCAAGAGAACGTGCTGATGAGGGAAGAACCTATGTTATTCAGGCTAATGGTTCAGTTCTAATGCCTTCGCGTTCAAGCTGGTTCAGCGGTGGTGATCAATTGCAACCTGGTGATACCGTAATTGTGCCATTAGATACCGAGTACAAAGATAACCTTACACTCTGGTCGCAAGTGACTGGCATTATCTATAACACCGCAGTTGCTATCTCAGCCATCTCTGGGCTGTAAAAATAATGAGCTAGAAAGGCATTAGGCCTCTAATTTGCTTATAGCTCGCCCTAGGTTCAGTGCCTAGGGCATATAACCTAGAATCTGAAGAACCAATGAACACACAAATTACTCAAAATCCAAATATACATCAATCCGATGCCAGATTCCCTCAAGTGCAAGACGACGAAATCGATCTTCGCGAACTGTTCTCCGTCATCTGGCGTGGTAAATGGATTATTTTGGTTGTTACCGCTTTATTTGCAGTTGGTGCAGTGGTCTTTGCCATAAAGCAACCTAATATCTATAAATCCGAAGCGCTGCTTGCTCCCGCAGCAGAGGAGCAAGGTGGTGGTTTAAGTGCGTTAGCTTCTCAGTTTGGTGGTCTAGCTAGCCTTGCAGGCGTGAATCTGGGTAGCAAAGGCGGTACAGATAAAACCGAATTGGCAATTGAGGTCTTAAAGTCTCGCCAATTTACCAGTGATTTTATTCAAAAGCACAATATCCTTGCCGATTTAATGGCGGCAGAAAAATGGGATAGGGATGCAGATAAACTTATCTATGATCCTGAGCTATACAACCAGCAAACCAATACTTGGGTGCGCGAAGTGAAAGCGCCATTTAAACCTGAGCCATCAATGCAAGAGGCATACAAAGTCTTTAGCAAAATGATTGTTGTCAATAAAGCCAAAGATACGGGAATGGTGACTTTATCAGTTGAGCATTTATCCCCGACGGTCGCGCAGCAATGGGTCACTTGGTTAATTAAAGATATTAATAAGGTGATGAAGGACCGTGATGTAGCAGAAGCACACCGCAGTACTGAGTTTTTAAATAAGCAAATCGCTTTAACTAATGTCGCAGATATAAAAACCGTACTTTATAAACTCATTGAAGAACAGGCAAAAACCATTATGTTTGCCGAAGTACGTGATGAATACGTTTTCAAAACCATTGACCCTGCATTAGCGCCTGAAGAAAAGGCTAAGCCAAAACGCGCATTAATTTGTGTATTAGGCACCATACTTGGTGTCATGTTGGGTATGATGCTCGTATTGGTAAGACATTTTGTAAGAAAAGAAGATAACCTAGAATCCAGAATTTAGAAATTGTGCGGGAGCGCACTAATATCCTTCTTACTTAAATAAGCGAATTATTTTAATTTTTTCGAGGTCTTTTGTTGTGAAAATCCTTGTAACTGGCGGCGCCGGTTTTATTGGCTCAGCAGTCGTTCGTCATATCATCAGCAACACTCACGATAGCGTAATTAACCTTGATAAACTGACCTATGCAGGCAATTTAGAATCCTTGGTGAGCGTGGCGGCAAGCGAGCGTTACGCATTTGAGCAAGTAGATATTTGTGACCGAGTTGAATTAGATAGAGTATTTGCTAAGCATCAACCCGATGCCGTTATGCATTTGGCGGCAGAATCCCATGTTGATCGCTCAATTATCGGCCCTGCAGATTTTATTCAAACTAATATTGTTGGCACTTACACGCTGCTCGAAGCTGCTCGCCATTACTGGATGCAACTTGATGCTGAGCGTAAAGCTGTATTCCGTTTCCATCATATCTCCACCGATGAAGTATATGGCGATTTACTGCATCCAGATGAAGTGGCGGCAGACTCTGAACTGCCTTTATTCACCGAAAGCACACCTTATGCGCCCAGCAGCCCTTATTCTGCTTCTAAAGCTTCGAGCGATCACCTAGTACGAGCATGGTTACGTACCTATGGTTTACCGACTATTGTGACTAATTGTTCCAATAACTATGGCCCTTATCATTTTCCAGAAAAGTTAATTCCTCTGGTAATCCTTAATGCACTTGAAGGCAAGCCATTGCCCATTTACGGTAAAGGCGATCAAATCCGTGATTGGCTATATGTCGAAGACCATGCTCGAGCGTTATACAAAGTCGTTACCGAAGGTAAGGTTGGTGAAACCTACAATATAGGTGGCCATAACGAAAAGCAGAACTTAGAAGTGGTTCAAACCATTTGCCGCATCTTAGATTCATTAGTGCCTCAAAACACACCTTACGCTGAGCAAATTACCTATGTCACTGATAGACCTGGCCATGATCGCCGTTATGCCATTGATGCAAGCAAAATGAGTGCAGAGCTTAATTGGCAGCCACAAGAGACTTTTGAAACGGGTCTACGCAAAACTGTCGAGTGGTATTTAGCTAACCAAGAATGGTGCCAGCATGTACAGGATGGTACTTATCAGCGTGAGCGTTTAGGCATTTAATCCTTTTAACAATTTTGTTTTAATACCCTTATTTTTCTTTAAATCTAGGGCCTATTTATCTTGGAGCTTATTTTTTAATGAAAGGAATTATTCTCGCTGGTGGCTCTGGCACTCGTTTATATCCCATTACTAAAGGCGTATCTAAGCAATTATTGCCTGTCTACGATAAGCCAATGATTTATTACCCTATTTCTGTGCTTATGCTGGCAGGTATCCGAGATATTCTAATTATTACTACACCAGAGGATCAATCTTCATTTCAGCGCCTACTTGGTGACGGTAGTGAATTTGGTATCAGTTTGCAATATGCAGTTCAAGCAACACCTGATGGCCTAGCGCAAGCCTTTATCATTGGTGAAGAGTTTATTGGCAATGATAATGTGTGTTTAGCGCTTGGTGATAATATCTTTTGGGGACAAGGTTTTTCACCAATACTTAAAAAAGCCGCCGCGAGACCAACCGGTGCATCTGTATTTGGTTATCAAGTTAAAGATCCTGAGCGTTTTGGAGTCGTGGAATTCGATCAAGATCTAAAAGCTATTTCGATTGAAGAAAAACCCCAAAAACCTAAATCTAATTTTGCGGTTACAGGACTGTATTTTTACGATAACCGAGTTGTTAATATCGCTAAAAATGTCAAACCCTCAGAACGCGGTGAGTTAGAAATCACCAGTATTAATCAAGCCTATCTTGAAATGGGTGAGTTAAATGTTGAGCTGCTAGGTCGTGGTTTTGCTTGGTTAGATACTGGCACCTATGAAAGTCTGTTAGAAGCCGCATCATTTGTTGAAACCATCGAAAAAAGACAGGGCTTTAAGATAGCTTGCTTAGAGGAAATTGCATGGCGCAATCATTGGCTAAGTAATGAACAAATACTCAAAGTTGCAAATGAAATGTCCAAGAATAGTTATGGACAATATCTAAGTTCATTACTCGAATGAAGGAGTTAATGGTGAGCTTAATTAAATTAATTGAGTTTAAAAATCTTGGTGATGAAAGAGGGAATTTAGTTTCATTTGAAGGTAATAAAAATATCCCTTTTGAAATAAAACGTGTTTATTGTATTTATGCCACTAAACAGAATGTGGTTAGAGGCTTACATGCCCATAAAAAACTTAAACAGGTTGCAATAGCTTTAAAGGGTAGCTGTAAGTTCGTATTGGATGACGGCTTAAAACGTGAAGAGATTCTTTTAGACATACCTACACATGGCCTATTAATTGACTCATGCACATGGCGAGAAATGCATGATTTTTCGGATGACTGTGTATTGATGGTTTTAGCAAGCGATATATATGATGAAGATGATTACATTCGTGATTATCAAAATTTCTTACAGGAAATTAAAAAATGTTAAAAAAAATTATTTTAGATAAATTTAATGAAGCTTTGGCTCAAACAAATGCAAATAAGTCATATGATAATTTAAGTGATGACACTATTTTACTAGAGACAGAACTTGATTCACTAGGTTTTGCAATTTTGGTCGCTCTCTTGGAAGAGGAACTAGATTACGATCCATTTCAGTTGATGGAAGATGCTGTGTATCCTCAAACTTTTGGCGAATTCGTAGCTATTTATGAAAAATACTCAAAGTAAAAATCAAGAGACACTTTTAGATTTTCTAAAGCGAGTACCGGCTCATAGAACGTGTATTGTTAATAATCGGGAAAGTGTTACCTATTCTGAAATGCTAGCTATTTCTAATAACTTCTTAGATAAATACTCAGCTTATAAGAATAGTAATATTGCTGTTAAATTTGGTTCTCGTGAGCTTGCTGCTAAGTTTTTACCCTCTATATCTTATCTAGCAAATAATTTATTAATTCTACCTGATTGATTGGATACAGTTACAGAACAAGAATTTTTTTTGAATGTAAGTGTAAATTATTATTTTAACTTTAGTGAGTCAAATGTTGAAGTTAAAATAATATCAGAACATCTATCAGATAGTTTTGAACGTAGATGGATACTTGCAACATCAGGCACTACAGGTACGCCAAAGTTAGTTTCTTATGAACTTGAGCGTCTTACTGGAACTGCTAAAACTGATGTGGAAAAAGGTGGCGAATATAACTGGGCACTCGTTTATGATATTAATCGGTTTGCTGGTTTACAAGTGTATTTTCAATCAATACGTTCTGGTTCTAAATTAACCATTCTAGAATCTAATTATAGCATACCTGAGATTATAGATTTACTAATTTCTACAAATGTAAATTGTTTGTCTGCTACACCCTCTTTTTATCGAAAGCTACTTATGGATCCTAGAAGTCATTCTATTAATTTAAAAAGGATTACGTTAGGTGGTGAAATTGCTGATCAAACAATTTTAAATACATTAAAAACTACCTATCACGAGGCTAAAATAACCCATATTTATGCTTCAACAGAGGCTGGTGTTGGGTTTAGTGTTAATGATCTGAGAGAAGGATTTCCTATTTCATTCTTGGATAAGCCATCATGTGAATCTCATTTTCAACCAAATATAAAGTTGAAAGATGGTGTGCTATGGATCAAATCTAAGAATTCATCTAATACGACTATAAGCGGTGTTTTGCAAATCGATGATGACGGATACATAAATACTGGTGATTTAGTTTCGATTGTTGATGATAGAGTTATATTCATGGGACGCGAAAGTGGTACGATCAATGTTGGAGGTAATAAGGTTTTACCAGAAGAAATTGAACGGATCATTTTAAAACATGATGCAGTATCTGAATGTCATGCATTTGGTAAAAAAAATTCAATGATGGGTATGTTAGTTGCGTGCAATATAGTTCTTAAGGAATCTTTTAACGACCATAGTCAACTTAAGAAAGACATACAGTCTTTTTGCTATTCACAATTAGAACCATTTAAGGTTCCAGCTTTGATTAAATTTGTTGATCAAATTGAGAAAAATTCTGTTGGAAAAATCATGAGAGGTAAAGCTTCATGAGAGTAGTTATAGTAACAGGTTCAAGTAAGGGATTAGGACTAGCAATTTCAAAAAAGCTTCTTGAAAGTAATTACAAAGTGGTTGGAATTAGCCGCACAGAAGGCGATTTTCATCAATTGAGAGTTGCTTATCCTGAGCATGCTTTTTTTTATGAGTACGATTTTTCTGAGACTGAAGGTATCTCAAATTTAGTCAAAAAAATATTAAAAGATCATGGGCGACCTTACGGCTTAATAAACAATGCAGCTATTGGTCATGATGGTGTTTTAGCGACAATGCATGAAAAAGATATTAGTCAACTAATTATTACTAATATTATGTCACCTATTTTGCTAACAAAATATGTAAGTCGTGCCATGTTATTAAATCAGTGTGGTCGAATTGTAAATGTTGGTTCGATTATTGGAAGCACTGGTTTTAACGGATTAAGTGTTTATGGGGCATCTAAGTCAGCATTATCCGGCTTTACAAAATCCCTCTCAAGGGAAGTTGGAAAAGCGAATATCACCGTAAATACTCTAGCTCCTGGTTATATGGAGACTGCAATGACAGCAGGTCTTCAAGGTGAGAAATTGCAGTCAATTAAAAGAAGAAGTCCACTTGGGCGTCTAGCAAATGTTGACGATGCCGCAGCTGCCGCTGTTTTTTTACTCTCTGATGGTGCAAGCTCTATAACAGGGACAACTATTACAGTTGATGCGGGGAGTACTGCTTAATGTCGGTATTGATTCACCCTTCAGCGATTATTTCACCTTTAGCAACTTTAGAAGATAACGTTGAGATTGGACCTTTTACGGTAATACATGAAAATGTGTATTTAAGTTCAGGCTGTCGCATTGGTGCCTATTGTGAATTAGGTCTTCCTTCTCCATTAGCAGCAGAGAAAGAATTAAAGTTTGGTAAAAATTGCAATATTAGAAGTCATAATGTCTTCTATTCTGGCTCTAAAATAGGGGACTCTCTTAATACTGGTCATTATGTTAGTGTTAGAGAAAATAGTATAATAGGTGATGGATGCCAGTTGGGGAATCGTTCCGATGTACAAGGTGATTGTGTAATTGGAAATTATACTAAATGCCATGCTGATGTGCATATTGGTAAAATGTCAAGAATTGGTAACTATGTTTGGCTCTTTCCTGAAGTGCTACTGACTAATGATCCTACACCTCCAAGTACCGATCTTATTGGTGTAACTATTGATGATTTTGCAGTCTTAGCTGCAAAAGTTCTCGTGCTTCCTGGAGTTAGTATTGGTAAAGATTGTGTAGTAGCCGCAGGTTCTGTTGTTAAAGAAAATATTCCTGAGGGCAAATTAGCGAGCGGAAATCCAATAAAAATAATCTGTGATTCTAAAATTTTACGAATGCACAATAATCCTAAGTTAAAGGCATATCCATGGCGTAATCGATTTCATAGAGGTTATCCAGAGGAGGTCGTTGAAACTTGGTTGAATGACGTTAAAGAGAAATAACATGATAGTTCCTTTTTTAGATTTACAAAAAATTAATCAACAATATCAATCTGAATTAAAAGAAGCTTGTAGCAGAGTGATCGATTCAGGTTGGTATATTATGGGTAATGAACTTGCTCAATTTGAAGCTGAATTTGCATCTTATTGTGGAACAAAGCATTCTCTTGGTGTTGCGAATGGGTTGGATGCTTTAATCTTAGTCATCCGAGCATGGAAGGAGTTGGGTAAACTACAAGCCGGTGACGAAGTGATTGTTCAGGCCAATACTTATATAGCATCTGTGTTAGCGATTACAGAGAATGATTTAGTACCAGTATTAGTTGAACCAAACCCTGCTACCTATAATCTTGACCCACAAATTGTTCGCGACGCTATCACAGACAAAACAAAGTTAATTTTGCCAGTACATTTATATGGTCAACTTTCACCAATGCCTGAAATTATGGCTATTGCAAAAGAGTTTGGTTTATTAGTTTTAGAGGATTGTGCTCAAGCTCATGGTGCTGAAATAAATGGTAAACGAGCTGGTAATTGGGGCGATGCAGCTGGTTTTAGCTTTTATCCTGGAAAAAACTTAGGAGCCCTTGGTGATGCTGGAGCTATTACTACAAACGATGATCAATTAGCACAAACCCTAAAAGCGCTACGAAATTATGGATCCCATAAGAAGTATGAAAACCTCTATCAGGGGGTAAATAGTCGTTTAGACGAAATCCAAGCTGCTATGCTTCGCGTTAAATTGCAATATCTTTTGGATGAAACACAACGTCGTCAACAGATTGCAGCCATGTACTCTCAAGGAATAAGTAACAATAGAATTGTATTACCAATACAATACTCAGCGCTTTGTACTGAATACTATAAAGCCCATGTTTGGCATTTATATGTTATTCGCTGCCAAAAACGCGAGCAACTACAACAATGGCTAACTAAGAATGGGGTACAAAATTTAATACATTACCCAATACCACCCCATAAGCAAGTAGCATATTCAACATTTAACGCTTTACATTTACCAATAACTGAAAGTATTCATTCAGAAGTATTATCAATACCGATAGACCCTACTATGACGCAAAATGAAATTGATTATGTCATTAGTGTCATTAACCGTTTTGAAATATAAGAGTAATTGATTTTGAGCTTTTTGAGAGTCACGTCTTTAAATAGTATTTCTGTATTTGTTAAAATAGCAGTTATGTTATGGCTAAATAAAATTTTAGCAATTGCAGTTGGTCCATCAGGATATGCAGCGATTGGTCAATTTCAAAATGCTATACAAGTGATTACCTCTTTAAGTAATGGTGTGTCTCCTACTGGTATTATCAAATATACTGCTGAAAATACTGAGTCTGATGAAATACATCGTCTGTGGAAAACAGCAGGGACAACAACCTTGCTGTTTTCATTGATAGGTTCTTGCATTGTATATCTTAATAGTGAAGCTTTATCTGAATATATATTTAATTCAAAAGAATTAAAGTCTTGTTTTTATTGGTTAGCAATATCACTACCTTTTATTGCATTTAATGCATTATTTGTTGCTATTCTTAACGGAAAAAAAGAATTTAAAAGCTTAGTTGTGGCTAACATTCTTGGTAGTGTTTTATCCGCAATTTCAGTTCCGTTTCTCGTTTATTTCTATGAGCTGGAGGGGGCTTTGATCGGCTTGGCTATATATCAGGGTTTGGCCTTGTTCTCCACCATTTGGATTTGTAATAAACATCAATGGTTTCATTTTAAATTTTTTTTTGGCTATATCGAAAGAAAAGTTTTCCTTAAGTTGCTGAAGTATTTAGGTGCTGGTCTTATAACTGCTTTATCTGCACCAATTGCTTCAATATTTATTCGTGATTTGCTAACTCAAGACTTAGGTAGTAATGTTGCAGGGAATTGGGAAGCAATGCTAAGGCTTAGTAATGGGTATTTAATGCTAATCACCACAGCTGCTTCCGTTTATCTTTTACCAAGGTTTTCAGAGTTACAAGACCGTGAAGCTTTGTTGAGAGAACTTTTTAAATCAATTTTTATTACAGTTGTTATTTTGTTGTTGTTATTTCCTATAG
>NZ_JAKZGV010000125.1:0-427 GCF_022557375.1 Shewanella sp. MM_2022_3 | reverse complement strand
AGGCGCTTGGCGATGACCTACTCTCACATGGGGAGACCCCACACTACCATCGGCGCGATTGCGTTTCACTTCTGAGTTCGGGATGGGATCAGGTGGGACCACAATGCTATTGTCACCAAGCAAATTCTTACTAGTTAATTCTACGTCTGACGGCATTGTTTCCTCACTCCAGTGCTCATGTACTACCGTACACTCCGCCCTTCGCTCGTCACGGCTTTGTCTGCCGTACAATTACCTGCGTAATTAACCTTTATTTGTTAATTTAGAAAGCTGTTTTGAGTATCACTTCTTAAGTGTTCATATTCAAGCTAAGTGCTACTTAGCAAAACCCATCTGGGTTGTATGGTTAAGCCTCTCGAGTCATTAGTATCAGTTAGCTCAACGCCTCACAACGCTTACACACCTGACCTATCAACGTCCTAGTCTC
>NZ_JAKZGV010000012.1:0-101371 GCF_022557375.1 Shewanella sp. MM_2022_3 | reverse complement strand
AGCGAGATAATATACATCTCGCCCAAAGCTGTAAACTTAAATTTATTATTATTTGAATTGATTGGCGATTTGATATCCAGCTGGCGATGAAATCATCGCTTTCAGGGCGATTTTTGATCTGTTGCTATTTCTGCTCACTAAAAACCGGCATGACAACAACATTACCTAAGTCACTTTTGAATAGATTAAGGAATCGCGAGCACTTTTTTAAGGTGGCGGCTTCCTATGAAAAAGATGAAGTATAAATAGGGATCGTAGGAGAAGGTTAATCCAAACCTTAAAAATCAACTTCTTCATATCAGAACATAATGATTATCAAGACAATCGCAGATACGCCTTTTGGCAATGTAATCAAACATCTCATACCATGGAACCAGAAGCAAAATGGCCGCTAATTGTTTAGCGACCTTTTTGACTGACATTACATAAACAAAAAGGCCATCATTGCTGATGGCCTTTGTGTGAAATATGGCGGAGGAGCAGGGATTTGAACCCTGGGTGGGCTATAAACCCACGCCGGTTTTCAAGACCGGTGCATTAAACCACTCTGCCACCCCTCCGAACGCCGCAAATAATATAAGCATCATCGGTGCTTGTAAACAGCAATTTTTGAATATTGTGTCAAATGCTCATCTTATGTTCAGACGGATGAATTTTCAGGCGAATAGCAAACATATTTTCAGCAATATCTGGGTAAAGCAGCATAAAAACACCTATACAGTAAGAGACTTGCCCTCTCGGTATGGTAAAATCGCGGTAACTTTTCACGGTAAATGCTTATATGAATTCACTCTTGATACCTTCATCCTCACTCGCCCCTGAATTTAATCTTCCCGTCCTGTCGCAATTGCCAACAGGATATAAAGCGTTGCTTTTAGGTCAAGAGCGCGTATTGGATGCCTTTAAGTTACATAACGCTATTGCCGATCAACAACTGTATCTCGCAGATTTTCCTGGCATCGATAGACTATTAATGATCAAAGCATTAATGGAAACGCTTGAGCCATTGCCGGCAGCTTATCTGGTGGCAAAGCGCCCCGAAGACAAAACCATTCAATTCCATTGGCAATATGAAGCGCCGCAGGACAACCAAGGCTCAATTGCTGAAAAGCATGTCAGTTATCGCTATCTGAGTGGCAATATCCGCCGTTCAGACCTACTTGGCCGTATGGTGCAATCGGGTAATAGCAGTAAATATCAAGCAGGTGCATTGGCCGAATGCCATTATGTATTTATCTGCGCTGAATCCCTGTGGAAACGAGAAGGCTTATGGGATTTGCTGCTGCAAATCCTGACACAGAAAGAGTATCAAATCAGTCACAACCTAAGCCCAATCCCATTAAATTGTAAAATTATTTTAATTGGCGCGGGTTTAATCTATAGCCAAATTAGGTCTGAAGATTGGCAATTTCAACGTCACTTTAACCTGTTGGCAGAACTGGCGGGTGAACTGGATTTGACCCGTTTTAAAGAAGCGCAATATGCCAGTTGGCTACAAACGGTGGCACAAAGTGTCGATGTCACATTAGAACAATCCAGTCTTGCGCCACTGTTTAGACACAGTGCTAGATTAACCGAGCATCAACGTCGCTTAAGTCTCTCAATGCTAGATTTGGCGCAGTTAATGGCGCAGGCAAAAGTCTATCGCGGTAAATCAACAATTAATGCAGCCAGCATTGAACGTGCGCTATCGCAAGCCAATTATCGCCATAACAGCTCTGAAGAATTTTCAAGCCAAAGTTTTGATGACAATTTCATAAATCTGCCAACTACGGGCGCTATGGTAGGACAAATTAATGGTCTTACTGTTATCGATGCAATTGATCACTGCTATGGTGAACCAGCACGGATCACCGCTACAGTACACTATGGTGACGGTGAAGTTGCAGATATTGAAAGAAAGTCAGAGCTGGGCGGTAATATCCATGCAAAGGGTATGATGATCCTTTCAGCCTGTTTATATCGTATCTTTGGTCGCGATGCGCCATTGCACCTAAATGCCAATATTGTATTTGAGCAATCCTATCAGGAGATCGATGGCGATAGCGCCTCGCTTGCAGAATATTGCTGCTTGATGTCGGCCATTGCCGAACAGCCGATTATTCAATCGTTAGCCATAACAGGTGCATTGGATCAATTTGGTAATGTACAAGCCATCGGCGGCATTAATGAAAAAATTGAAGGCTTTTTTAATCTTTGTGAACGCCGAGGCTTAACTGGTGAGCAAGGTGTAATTATGCCCAAGTCAAATATATTACAGCTTAATCTACACCCCAAAGTGATTACAGCTGTAGGCAAAGGCTTGTTCCATATTTATGCCATTGAACATATGGATGAAGCGGTCGAGCTATTGATGCAGATGCCCGCTGGCGTTGCCGATGAAGATAATGACTTCCCAGCAGAATCCTTATATGGTCTAGTGCAACAACGATTAGACAAGCTAGCTGGTAACGGTGAAGAAGAAATAGGCTTAATGACGAGATTACTCGCAAAACTAGGATTTTTTCGACATTAATTAGCTGATCGGAGTTGTTTAGCTTACACGTGTTCGCTAATCTTGGCGCTCTTATTGCTGGAGTAGTAAAACAATGAATAAAGCAAACAGTTTCAACAAAGAAGAACTTATCGCCTGTGGCCATGGGAAATTATTTGGTCCAAACTCCCCTCGCCTCCCCGTAGACAACATGCTGATGATCGACAGGATCATCACCATCAATGACAACGGTGGTGAGTTTGGAAAAGGTGAAATTGTTGCCGAACTCGACATTAAGCCAGAATTATGGTTTTTTGACTGCCACTTTATCACTGACCCAGTTATGCCGGGTTGCTTAGGCTTAGATGCCATGTGGCAACTGGTTGGTTTTTACCTAGGCTGGGAAGGTGCTGAAGGCAAAGGTCGCGCTTTAGGTGTGGGTGAAGTGAAGTTTACAGGTCAAGTATTACCCGGCGCGAAAAAGGTCACTTATAAGCTCAATATCAAACGTACCATCCACCGTAAATTAGTAATGGGTATTGCAGATGCCATCCTTGAAGTAGATGGACGTCAAATTTACAGTGCAACCGACCTTAAAGTCGGTGTATTTAGCGATACTTCGACCTTCTAACCTGCTTTACCCGGCAATATTCAATAGAGACAAAAATGCCCTCATCTGAGGGCAATTATGCTGCATTACTCTGTTTGTTCTGGGCTATTTAATTAATGAGCAAAACGCCATTATTTATTAAATAGCCCATTAACTCGGCCATCCACACCTTCACGCCAACCACCTAACCACTGTGACCGCGAATCAAGATTTGCATAAGGACAGAGCTCCTTAGAGCGTCCACCAACACCAGCTTGGAATCCTTTTGAAAAAGCTCTGTCTAAACGATCTCGTTTTTGTCTTTTCATGCAAGCGTCCTCTGTTCTACGTGAAATAGAAGCAACAGCTTCACCCATAGGAATAGTGCTTTTCAGCGCCGAGATCAATCAAAAAATCGTTCATTTTATCGACTATTTATTAAACTATTGAGATCATGATTAAAAAAAATCGAGGCATTTTGCCTCGATTTTTTTAGTCTGAATTCAAGCTTAAAAACTAGCGAACCCGACGACGTAACCAAACTAAGGGTAAGGCTAATAACCACGCGAAAGATGCTGCACCTTTACGTTCATAATTCCCCGTATCAGTACTTTCATCTACGGTACATGCTTCACCGTTAGTGGTAGGTTTAAGCACAACCATACGTGGAATATAAGCTGTCACAGGGTCACCATTACCGCTGAGTTCAAACAGAGGTAGGCCATTTTCACCAACAATAATGTTGCCATCTTTATCGAGTTGGTATGAAGGCTTGCGAATGAATGCAGTACCAACAATAGTACCCTCTTCATTTATACTGGCAGCTTCGACAATGAGAATATCACTGTTATAGCTTAATACCTTGCCTGTTCCATCCTTAACTTCAACCTTATGGCGAGCCCAATTACCATCAGCCCCCTTTTCAAAACCTTTAGATTCACAGGTCAGCAAATTATTGAGGTTATTGAATTCACCCGTTGATTTCTCATACAGGAAGCCTGCCTTAGGGCGTGGCTTTTCTTTATCATAGGTGGTTTCAATATAACCAACGACTTGATCTTTGTTATTGATATCTTTAGCTTTGCTAGATAGATCTGTGGTTGTCGCAGCAAAATCATTAGGCGTCACATAAGGTACGTCTGGGGTATTAATATCAAAATAGAAGAATTTATCGCGTTGGTAGCCTTGGATATAACTACGATAGCTCCCCACAACAATTCCATTGTCGTTTACATCGTAGGCAATAGAGCTCAAAATTGAGTCCCCCATTGGGATCCAATGGTATTGATATTTACCCTCTGCATCTTTGGTCCAATAGGCCGCATCTTGACGTAATCTATCGGTATTACCGTTACGGTAAACATGTGAGCGACCAGCCACCACACCGTCGTTATTCACGCCTAATGCCTGTGCAGTAAATGTCAATGTATTGTCACTGGCGGGAGTTAATCCTAGCGGTAACTCAGTGCCAGTAGCAATGCCATTATCTAGTTGCCAAACATAAGCACGGGTTTGGTACTGGATGTTACGCGTGCCTTGAGTATTAGGATATTGCTCACGCTGAATACACACATCTAATGGCAAAGTGTTATCAGTACCTAAACAGTAAGCAACCCGATCACCACCATACTTGCTGATATTAGTGCTAGCATAACCCACCACTAAGTTATTATTGTTAACTGCCGTTGCCGCAGACCAACCACCGAGCTCTACAGTCTTATCATCCTTAACATATTGAGTATAAGGAGGTGGTAATGGGATCTCGGTGTCACCCACTTTGGCAACACCACGGTACTCATAATCGCGATAATACCAATAGTCGGTTGCATTATCTGTGGTTGCAGTATTTTCTGTCTTCTTTTCAGGGGCAGTCATGCTGCCAACTTTCACACCCGCATCATTGATGCCGTAGTAAAAAGTATCAACTGAATTCACAACCGAAGAATCACTTGGTGGCGTGGTACCATTGATGCTGTCAAAGGTTGGCTTCCACGCACCAGTGGCACCATTTTGCGCAGCGATAAAGGCAAAGTTATTCGCAATAATGGCCGCTGTAATTGAATAGGTGATAGTTTCCTCTGAGGCAATACCATCTTCAACATCAATCACACCACCTTCAACATCGGATGTACTGAGTTTTTTCTTGCCTTTGGCGATACCGACCAGTTCATCGTTGCCATTAACACCTAAAGCGTAGCCATTACGCGTACCTTGGAGGGTGTCTGCAAGTGGTAGATCATAATTATCAATGTTAACAATTTCATAGACTGGTGCAGCATGGGCACTGTGCAATACGCCAAGGACACCTAAGGCAACCAAGGACAGGGCTTTATCCAACTTTAACTTCATTAATTCAATTCCCATTGTTATTATTGGTTTACTTCAGTGACTCAAGCTCTTCCCATCGCTCGAAGCAAACTTCCAATTGCTTTTCTTTATCCGCTAACAAGCTCAATACCTGATTGATTTTATCCTGCGTCTGACTATAAAAATCTGGGCTTGCCACTGTGGTTTGTAAATCGAGGATTTCGGCCTCTAATTTCTCCATCAACTCTGGCATTGCCTCTAACTCACGCTGTAATTTATAGGACAGTTTTTTTGCGGCTTTGGCAGGCTCAGCCACTTTAACCTCAGCGTTTTTTGCCGTCGCAGGAGCTTCGACCGTGTTTGCTTGACTAGGTTCCTCAGAATAAAACTTTGCACCTTGATCGATAGCATCCTGGTAACCACCAACATACTCAGTCCAGTGACCATTACCGGCATACCACCAACTGCTGGTCACGGTATTATCGATAAACGCCCGGTCATGGCTGACCAGCAATAACGTGCCTTCATATTCAGTCAGCAGCGACTCTAGCAATTCTAGGGTCTCAATATCAAGATCGTTTGTTGGTTCGTCCAGAATGATAAGGTTTGCGGGACGAATGAGTAACTTCGCCAGTAATAAACGGTTTTTCTCTCCGCCTGATAGCGCCTTTACCGGCGTTCTGGCACGCATTGGTGAGAACAAGAAATCCTGCAAATAACTTAAAATATGGCGATCTTGACCATTGATAGTGATGGTCTTTTTACCCTCACCCACGTTATCTTCAACAGTTTGCTCAGGATCCAGTGCTTCACGGTATTGGTCGAAGTAGGCGATTTCGAGCTTAGTACCGACTTTCACTTCACCCGATTGAGGTTGTAACTTCTCAATCAATAATTTAATTAACGTCGATTTACCACAGCCGTTAGGGCCTATAAGCGCAATACGATCACCACGCATCACTGTGGTATTGAAGTTTTTGACCAGATTTTTATCAGGTAAATTATAGTTTAAGTCCTTCACATCAAAGACCAATTTACCAGAACGCTCAGTATCGGCCACCGCCATTTTGGCATTACCCTGACGATTCAAGCGCTCACTGCGTTCTTGACGCAAGGCTTTTAACGCACGCACACGGCCTTCGTTACGGGTGCGACGCGCCTTAACACCTTGGCGGATCCAGACTTCTTCTTCGGCTAAGCGCTTATCAAATAATGCGTTTTTATCAGCCTCGACCCGCAGCCATTCTTGTTTACCATCAAGATAGGCTTGATAATTACCGGGCCATGAAGTCACGACACCGCGATCTAAATCCACAATCCGCGTGGCCATGCGAGCAATAAAGCCCCTGTCGTGGCTGATAAACACGATGGCGCCTTGGAAATCCAGTAGGAATTTTTCTAGCCACTCAATCGTATCAATATCGAGGTGGTTGGTTGGCTCATCGAGTAGCAATAAATCTGGCGCGCTGACTAACGCACGGGCAAGTGCCACTTTACGTTGCCAACCCCCAGATAATTCACTTAAAGATTTATCGGGATCTAACCCCAAAAGCTCACAATTTTGATTGATCCGCGAGTCAAGTTGCCAACCATTATGGTGGTCTAACGTCTCCTGCAACTTTTGCATTTGATTGAGCATGCGCTCCATTTGCTCAGGCTCAGCAAAAGCGACATCGTGGGATAATTGATGGTATTGCTCTAGAGCTTCACCTACTTCTTTTAAACCTGCAGCAATGTAAGCGTAAACCGTACCCTGCTCAGCTTTAGGTGGATCTTGCTGTAACCGACTGACCGTGACGCTACCATCGATGTTAAATTCACCTTCATCGAGCAGCACATCGCCGGATAAAATCTTTAATAGACTCGACTTGCCTGCACCGTTACGGCCAACAATACAGACCCGCTCGCCGCGCTCAATAGTAAAATCAGCATGTTGTAATAGCGGGGTGTAACCATAGGCTAACGAGCCATTATTGATACGAACCAGACTCAAACTAAGCTCCTAAAAATTCTTGTAATTGCGTGGCATCAAATGGCCAACTTAAATAACGCTCGTCCAGGGCTTTAACCACAGGAATCGACACGCCATAACGCTCTGCTAGGGTTTCATCATCGCAAATATCGATGGCCGTAAAGGGCACCTCGGCGGCATTTAATAATGCCGCCGCCAGTTCGCATAAATGGCAACCTTCGGTGTGATACAACACATAGCTTGCCTGCAATGCATTATTTATCTGCATGGGTAATTAACCAGGTGTTATGGATATGAGGATTACGTTTGTAATCCAGCGGTAACGTCATGTCGTCGATGTTTTGCACCTTAATTTTCATTTTGGTTAAAGTTTCAGTGTCCATCTTAAACTTGCGCTTATTGTTGGAGAACACCAATTCACCGTTTGGACTTAACAGCTTGATTAGCATACCGAGTAAATTCACATGATCACGTTGCACATCGAAAGAATCTTCCATGCGCTTGGAGTTGGAGAAGGTGGGCGGATCGATAAAAATTAAATCGTATTGTTCGTTACAATCGCGGATCCACTGCAAACAGTCAGCCTGAACAAATTCATATTGCTTGCCAGACAAATTATTAAGGGCAAAGTTCTCTTTCGCCCAAGCAAGGTATGTGTTTGACATATCAACCGTCGTGACCGACTTTGCGCCGCCTAATGCAGCATGCACTGAGGCAGAACCTGTGTAAGAGAACAAATTCAGAACCCGGCGGCCCTTAGATTTTTGCCCCACTAAACGGCGAGTTAATCGATGATCGAGGAACAGCCCAGTATCTAAATAACCCGTCAGGTTTAGCTTAAATTTAGCGCCATATTCAGTGGTGATAAGCTCTAACTTACGTTCATCCAACTTTTGATATTGGTTAGTGCCCTTTTGACGCTCGCGGGTCTTCATAATGATTTTGTGTGGATTAACGCCAATGGCCGCAGGCAAAGCCAGCAGCACATCACTTAAACGACGTTTAGTGACGGCCTCAGGAATACTGGCTGGTGCCATGTATTCTTGTACCACAACATAATCAAGATACTTATCGACTGCGACGTTATATTCAGGAATGTCAGCATCATAGAGGCGATAACTATCAATCCCCTCTTTTTGGGCCCACTTATCAAATTGCTTAGCGTTTTTCTTTATACGGTTAGCAAAAGCAGGCGCGATATCGGCAATATCGACACCCTCTGGCAACACTGGCGTATCGCGGCGAGTACTCTGCGCGTGAAGCGTGTATAAGTTAAAAGCGCACTCTAACGCACCGTTAAACATTTTCATCTGTTTATCGGCTTTGAGTTTCAATGCCGAGATAAGCTCGATATCGCTACACAGCATGGCCACTTTCCAGCCACCAAATTCTTTTTTGAATTTATCGCCTAATTGATAGTACAGCTGCAACAGCTCAGACACACTGCCTAAACGCTCGCCGTAAGGAGGGTTGGTGATGAGGTAACCTTCAGCGGCTGGCGGCTCCACATTAAGGGCATTTGCCACCTTAAACTCAATCAGTTCAAGTACGCCTGCATTTTGCGCGTTGCGTTTTGCTAACGCCACTAAGCGTGAGTCGATATCCGAGCCATAGAACTTCACTTCGCAGCGCTTTACTCCTAACGATGCACGCGCTTTAGCCTCTTCGACAATCTCTTGCCAAGTGGCCTTATCGTGACGACGCCAATGTTCGAAACCAAAACGGCTGCGTTGTAAACCCGGAGCAATATCGGCGGCCATCAAAGCCGCTTCAATCAGCACTGTACCGCTACCGCAGAAGGGATCGAGTAAGGTAGTCGGCGCGGCTTTCCAGCCACTGCGAACTAGCATATTCGCCGCGAGATTTTCTTTTAAAGGCGCTTCACCCGTGGTTGAACGGTAACCACGTTGGTGCAGTGATGGGCCAGAAAAATTCATCGCAATGGTAATGACCCCATTGCGAAAATGGGCATCAACTTTAATGTCGGCATCGATACGGGCGACGTTTGGACGGGCATCACCGTCATCACGGAAACGGTCAACAATCGCATCTTTAATCTTTAGCGCGCCAAACTGGGTATTGTTAATAAAACCACCCGTGCCATGGAAATCGATACTAAAGGTGTTGCGATTAGAGAAATGTGCTGACCAATCAATACAGTAGGCTGCATTATATAACTGCTCCGCCGACTCACAGGGGCCCTTATAGATTACCAGTACAATACGGCTGGCTAAACGCGTCCACAGGGTAATGCGATAGGCTAAAGCCAGAGGCGCGGTAAAATAGACACCGGCTACACTTTCTTTAATCTCGGTCGCACCAAATTCTGTCAGTTCTTGGGCTAAGCTATATTCAAAGCCCTTAGGGGCGGCAGCAAAAAAATTAAGCATGGGATAATCAATACGCAGTCAAAATCAAACCGACATTATACCTGCGAAGCCACATAAAAGATAAACAGTTATTAGCCAAAACTCGATTTAGTCAGGTAGTTAATCCACATTTAACCCATTAAAATCCGATATCAAGGTCAATACTGGGTAAATTCCCCGCACTACGCTTTATATTTAAGCATTCGTCCGCTTTTTTAGAATTCCTCCTTGCAATGCCACAGCGCTGCCGTTATAGTCTGCCCCGCTTTGAAGACGGACGCGGGATGGAGCAGCATGGTAGCTCGTCGGGCTCATAACCCGAAGGTCGTTGGTTCAAATCCAGCTCCCGCAACCATTTAAAGCAAATATAAGTAATACAGATAGATATCGGACGCGGGATGGAGCAGCATGGTAGCTCGTCGGGCTCATAACCCGAAGGTCGTCGGTTCAAATCCGGCTCCCGCAACCAATTTAGATGTATACGTTTATAAAAAGAAACTGCTCGTCGGGCTCAACTCTTTATAAACAACGGCGAAGGTCGTCGGTTCAAATCCGGCTACTACAACCAATTCTAAGATGACAGAATTAAAACAGTGATCAACAGCGTTACTCGGACGCGGGATGGAGCAGCATGGTAGCTCGTCGGGCTCATAACCCGAAGGTCGTCGGTTCAAATCCGGCTCCCGCAACCAATTCTAAGATGACAGAATTAAAACAGTGATCAACAGCATTAATCGGACGCGGGATGGAGCAGCATGGTAGCTCGTCGGGCTCATAACCCGAAGGTCGTTGGTTCAAATCCAGCTCCCGCAACCAATTTAACAATGATAACGACCAGACCAGCATCAGCTGGTTTTTTTATGTCCGAAATTTATCGTACTGAGTTTGGCTTGATTTACTCGAATCGTTTATCGAATTAGTTTAGTTACATCCTGAAATGACTGATAAAAACGGAGGCATTAACTCGTAGAAAAATTGCAGTGTTAGCTGATATTTGTACCAACTTCGTCTTAGCCACTTATTGCCGATTGCCTTTGCGGTTGCCGATCTTCACAAACCCCAGTTTAGTATTCATTTTTCGCTCTAAATGCAACCATAGTCGTTTGCCGCCCAACACGCATTTCTGCTATGATCCGTCGCTGACTAATCATAATTCCACAAATTGGCAGATAATCAGCACTCAAGCTTTATCTTGCGATACCAATCCATCGCCTGCAGGTACAAATATGATTAACCACTTTAGTGTGCTTGGTATCAAACCTAGCGCCAAAGAAGACGACATTAAAAAAGCCTATCGTCGGCTCTCAAACAAGTATCATCCTGATAAGTTGTTAGGTGCCTCTGATGACGAAAAAGAGCAAGCGTCACAGCAACTTGAACGCGTCAAAAAAGCGTATGAAGTCTTGTCCGATCCGAAGCTTAGAAATGCGTTTATCCGAGATTTCAACAATGTGATAGTGACGGATCCGAATGGCGCAATGCGTGAATTATGGGATCAGTTCTACCCTTAATATTTTATTTTTAGCGCCGAATTAACGAGCGGTTAAATCCGCACTTTCTACGCCGAATAAATTATTTCTGCGCTTTATTTCGAGACAAGCCCATGGCCAAAAAACTGAATATCTCACGCATTAATGAGCTTAAGACCAATGCCTACGACAATATCGAGTCCTATGATGACCCGGATACACCCAAGGCACTGGAACAATTTACCAGTCAAATCAAAAAAGTATTACAAGCCGATCCTAAAATGCTCGAGTCGGTACCCGAGTATTTGCCGGTTGCACTCTATGGCCGAGTCAAATTTCCAAGTGATGCCAAGCTCAAATGGGCCCATTGGATCAATACGGCAACGCAACCTGAGTGGGATGAATTTAAGGTCACAATCGGCTTTAACAATGCCGATTTGCCATTAGTGCTAGCGGTGCGCGCTTACTCAGAGGATTTACTGATTGAAAGCTGCGCCGTACTGTACTTATTGGAAAACCAAGGCAAAAGTACGCCAGCCCCTAAACGCAGTGCTGACGATGATTTTGAAGACGAAGACAGTGATTACGCCGACTATTCCGATGACGATGATGATGACGGCGAAGAGGAAGATGGCTATTACGATCAGTACGATGATGAGGACCGCTAATGAACACCAGTCTCATTGAGATAACCGTTGCCGAGATTAAAGAGCTCGCCGATGTCGAGCCAAAACAGGCCAGTAAACGTTTCGAACTCATCGCCACCACAATGAACGATGAGCAATTAGTCGAAGTCATTGAAAAAATGGATATTGTGACACTGACGCAAATCAACAGTCACCACGATATCTCCTGCCCGTCAATTATGTCGGAGCTGATGACACCTGAGCAAATTCGCGACATCGTCTGTCAGCAACCTTTGTATTGGGAAGAAAAAATCAAAAACAATGCCGAAGAACTCATTCAGCATACCTTTGATTTTTTAACTTATTTAATTCGTATTCAAGATAGCGAAGAAAAGCAAACCGCTATTTTAGAGTGCATTGCCGAAGATCCCGCCGGCCTCTTCTATCTGTCTATCCCTTTTATCGAGATGATGCTGGGCGAACGCCACGACGATGAAGACCACTTCAACGATTATTATGACGATGAAGAAGATACTGATACCGTCGGCTATGACAGCCGCGTCGCCAGCGAAGAAGCCCATAGCTTAAGCCTAGATGACCCACGTAGTCTGATGGCATTAATCCATGAGCTGGCACCCGATGTAGAAAAAGCCATTAAAAACCTGCTGCGTAACGAAAGCTCTGGCTGGGAAATGATCATTAACAAATTCGTTAATGAATTAGTTATCCAAGCCAAAGAGAAAAATCAAGTCACGGATGAATACGCAGAAGTGGATGATATGTTTAGCTTTTTAGATTAAGGATCCCTAGATGCAACTGGTACTGCGTGATTTAGACCAAGGCCCATACCTGAGTAAGGTGTTGGCCAAAGGCCAAGCAGACAACACCCTTAGCGGTGAGCAGCTCGCACAAATCAAATCTAAAGCCATTTTGATGAGCCTCAAATTGGCCGATAAGTTCTACAACAAGTACAAGATGCACTTACTGGAACAAGCGGCGCACGATGTGATTGGCGTCGTTAGTCTCGGGTTAATGGAACTATCGAATAAAGATCAACAACAGGCATTGCGTTTATTGCTCACCGCCGATGGTGTGGTCAAATGCTTCCAAAAGGGCTGGAGCATGCTCAGCGTGGTGAGCAAACATAAGCTGGTCAATGGCAAATCACTCTATGGTGATGTGGATAAATTCCTACTGGAACAAGTCTCTACGCCGCCTGACGCCGAAGAGTGGCTGGGATATGAGGCCTATCAGGATGCATTGGTCGAGCACCAACGTCAGCAATCGATTGCGGCGCTAATGGCGCAGTTTTATGCCCAAACCAGCTACGATCCTTTGGATTTCTTAAATCTAGAGAGCGTATTGGCCGAAGCCGTGTTGTATCGGATGTTGTTTGATAATGCCAAAGTTAGACAAGATCTGAAAAAGCGCATTGCCAAAATTAGCTTGCAGGACGAATGGTTTAGCCTTGAGTATATCGAGCAGCAAACCCAAAAAGCCTTGGCGGAACTCCCTGCGGAGCTGGCCGACACCATCGGTAAAGATTTGGGTAAAAACTTTGCGCCAGCATTGCTGCGGACACTGCATTTTGCAAAAAGCTACCGTGAGCTGCTGCTCAATGACGCCTCCCCTGAGCGTTTAGAAAGATTCGAGCATAAAGAAGGACTCGTCGGTCTACTCGGCTGGCCACTTTATATCGTGCTGTAATCCTTAGCGGGGCGCTAATCAATTAGCGCCCCGTTTTTTATCTGTCGTCTAAATTTGCTTACGCTTCCTTTATCGTCTCGCCACCAGCCGCAATAACAAATACAGGCATGGTTGCATCGGGGCGTAGATAGCCCCAAATCCTGATCCCTTGAGCTTCTTTACTGTAGGGAAGCCGATACTTATGCAGTTGCGCCTCAATATAATCTGTAAAATCCGTGGTCTTTTCCGGCAGCAATCTGCCGCGGTGCTCTCTTTTCAGCGGATCAATTTCAAGCCACTCAATCCCCTCGCAAATAGCGAGTAACTCGTCCCACCACACTGGCGTAAAACCAGGGTTTGGCTCAACATCTTCCAGCAGCTTATAACGCACATGGGGCACAAAGTCCGGCGACTCGTGAAGCGCCTGCTCAAGCTGACGCCATTTAGTCAGGTTCATCACTGAGGTTAATTGATGTTGATTGAGGTACACCAAGATGTCTGCATTCATTGCGATGAGTGTGCTCCCTGTGAGAAAAAATCCATAAGTGGCGTAATCTTAGCTTAAGCGAGGATGTACTTACAGCGACTTAGCTTGAATTTCAAGTACGCTATAGTCCGTTAATATAGCCAATTAAGTAAGTGATGAATTAAGTAAGTGAATCAAAGTAAAAAGCCTGCAACAGCAGGCTTTTGATATTTAAAGAAAGAGGCTAACGCTTAACGGTACGTCAGTGTCGTCGTATCCGTTAATTTATCATTATCTTTAACGGTTAATTCGACGGTATGCTCTCCGCGGCGCGCCAGACGCAGTACTACAGGACCATTGGCGCGGGTACCATTATCAAACTTCCACTTATGCTGCTTAATAACCCCATCGGTGTCATAGCTAGTCGAAATAAACATATCGACCAGCCATAGATTGATGCGCTGAATTTGGGCAACGGGTGGTTTTTTCACGTTTTCAACTACTACAGTCACCATTTGCGAGCTGCTATGGCTTAAGCCGTCATTGTCCGTTACGGTTAACGTCACTAGGTAATCACCACTTTGCGCATAAGTGTGTGATACCGCCTCTCCAATACCTTGACTATTATCGCCAAAGTCCCACTGAGTAGAAACGATTTGGCCATCGCTATCAATGGCGGTTGACCTCAATTGCACACTCGCACCATTCACAACCTGAGTGAAGCTGGCTTCAGGGGCGACTTTTTCAGCTTCGAGCAAGAGTGAAATCACTACAGGATCATGGTCAGATGATCGATAAGCATCACTAGCGTACAAGTCTTGCACCTGCGCAGGGGTCTTAAACTCTTCGTTGTAATCTAACACACGTGGCTCGTCGGTATTGATATGCCACTCAGTCACATCTAGGACTTTATCCACTAACGCAGCATTCGCGAGCGCATGGTCTAACTGTCCCGATTCACCCGAGAATACATAGGAATAAGGATTAGCTTTTTCAAGTTTGGCGAACAACTCACTAAAGCCAGCGTTAGCCAATGCCATCAGCGGGTCTTCCTTGGCGTAGGAGTTTAAGTCACCAATCAGCAGTACACCTTGCTCAGGATACTGCGCGGCAATCCACTGCCCTGCCGCCGTTGCTGCACGACTACGGGTAATATTGCAGTTGCCTTGACCATCGTTCATATCTGGATCGCCAGCACACTCACTGCCTTTAGATTTCAAGTGATTAACAGCAACCACCACGCTTTCCTCACTGCCGTTTAGCGCGAAGGCTTGAGTCAACATAGGGCGATTTTTGCTGTCGTCGAACAGCGGCTGCGCGGCGTCATCTAAGGGAGAGTTAGCGCTTGATAAAATACGCGCATCCCCCTGAGGGCTCACTTTGTCACTGCGATAAATTAAACCGACGGTAATCGCATCCGTACCTATCGCACTTAAGCTGCTGCCATTGACCTTTGGAATAACATAAGCATAGCGATTTTCACCCACGGCGGCATTGAGGCCCGCCACGAGATCGGCAATCGCCGAGTTGGCGCCAAAGCCATCGTTCTCGATTTCCATCAGACCAAACACATCGGCACTGATCCCCACCATAGCGCTGACAATCTTCGCTTTTTGACGCTCAAACTCACTCAGGGTATTGGCACCACGCGCAGTGGGGAAACCACCGCCCTGTCCATCGCCATTAAAGTAGTTCAGTACGTTAAAGCTGGCGACTTTCAGGTTGCCGCCTTCAGCAAGCACTGGTGATTGTGGGCGAGGATTTTCCGCTACAAAATTAACGGGCTCAGTCGGCATAATGCGATAAAGATTAAAGCCATAGTGCATAACACCAGTAAGGCTCGTGGCTTTATCACCCACACGCACAGTGTTCGATGCGCTTAAACCTGGCGCAGGGAAAATAACCGGATCAGGGTTCTGCGCCGTTAAGCCATCGTCGAGTAAAATACTGTCTTTGAGATTGGCCGCCGTGACGGCTAAAGCATCGGCACCTGGCGCAGCGACTTGTGTCCCAATAAAGTGACGGCTGCTACCGAGTGAAATTTCACCATAGCGGCCCAAATTGTAGACTTCGTTCACGACCAGATCTTGGCTAAAGCGTACGCGCATGCCTTCAAAGGGCTCAAAATCATCGCTTGAGTTGACGGGTAAAGTTACTACCGCGGCACTCGGCAAAGCTTGTCCTGCAACGCAAAGTTTATGATCGGCAACGGTAGTCAGTTCCGTTAAGCCTTGATATTCAGTGACTTTAGCCTTTAAACGTACACGGTCGCCCGCCACGTAACCCGTAGGCGCATTACCGGTATAAACAAACACCCCTTCAGAAGTTTGTGGATCGTTATCGGCTTCGTTGTCGGCCATTTGCACGAAGATGCCCTTTAGGCCAGCTTCTTGGTTACTCACCACAATGGCTTCTACCACTAAGGTTTGTCCGTTTAACGGACTGACATTGGTCGAACCTTGCAGAGCATGGATAGGCGTTGAGGCTTCACCACAGGCTAATGAACTCGGTGGCGGCTCAACAGGATCGGTAGGTGTGCCTGCACTGAACTTACCCAAATCCGAGATATCGTCTTTGGCAAAACCTAACCATGTATTAAAGGTAACAGCATCATCAATAATAGTATCGGCGATTAGCTGATCGGGATTGCGGCGTAGCGTGTTGTCCTGGGTCGATAAATCACCACTGCCCCATTCACTGCCTGGATCGACACCCACTTGGCCTAAGCTATCAATCACTTGGTCTTGATAGGTCAGCACAATGGCATCATCACCATTGAAAAAACTCGCGCTGCTTTGTTGATTCGTCACCGCCAGAATATCGGCCGATGCGTCGTTATCAGCGACAACATAAGTTGCCCCTGCCGCTAAGGTGCCATTCAGGGTGATAGTCGTGCCCACATTTGTGCTGCCATTAAAATAGAAGCGCAATTGATACTGGCTTAAGTCGATGCTGTTGGCGGTTGGGTTGTACAGCTCAATGGCTTTGTTATTGCCGCTGCCTTCAACATATTCAGAAATAATTAGATTATCGGCAGCATGAGCAACGCCACAGATGCTACTGATGGCTAACGCCAACAGCGTTTTGTTATTAAACATAATGACCCCTAAAAGTATCTTTTATATTGATATTTGAGTTTATGATTGACCATTTTACGAAGCATTCAGCTTCGAAAACTGACGATACTATAGGGAATCAAGGTTACAAATTAGTTGCATTTAAGTTGCAACTTAAGATGGATATTTAGGCGACGATTTAGCGGATTGTACTAGGAAAAATAGCGAAGATGGCGAGCCTAACTCACCATCTTGTTAACATCCATTACGGTTTCCCGTTATAGCGGTTGCAGGTGCTCATCGAGCAGCGTCACCAACAACAACTCTCCCCGTTCGCTGACTCTGAACTCGCCGTATTTGGCTTGGCTGAAGTGGTCAGCTTGGCCCTCTTCAAAGAAAAAACTATTTGAGGCCAGCTTTACCCTATGATTGCGTAGGCGAAAATCTACGGTGAGTTGATCGGCGGCTTTGGGCTGGTCACGGTAAATACCGACAAAGTGCGCCACTTTTTGCGAATCGAGAGTCAACAGTAGTTGCCCCTGCGTCATCCCCTCAGGCAACGCGGCGCGTACCTCCTGTGCAATGGCATATTCCAAGGCCATATAATCCCCCTGCATAATCGAGCGAGGATCCACTGGCGCTAAGGCAAAACGCACCACTTTGCCATCTTGCAATAACTGCTCAAACTGGGCGATTCGCCAATTCAC
Organism: Shewanella sp. MM_2022_3; assembly: GCF_022557375.1. Taxonomy (NCBI): domain Bacteria; kingdom Pseudomonadati; phylum Pseudomonadota; class Gammaproteobacteria; order Alteromonadales; family Shewanellaceae; genus Shewanella; species Shewanella sp. MM_2022_3. The sequence continues at coordinate 83,651 of NZ_JAKZGV010000012.1, read as the reverse complement.
CATCGTCAGCAAGGCCACCACAGTAACAACAACCAATAATAGGACTCTTCGGTGGCTGTTCGCTAAATACAACATCGCCGTCCCCATTACACATGCTCCTCTAACTCTGCTTGTGCGTCTGAGATAGGAAAGTAACGCCACATCACTAATCTCGCGGCAAGCAGTAACAACCCTAATCCCATCAAATACAGCGACTTAAGCATCAGCGTTGTCTCTAATGAATAATAATAACCACCAGCAAAAACCAACCCTGAAACAATACCCATTCCCTTCAACCAAGACTCATTTGCATAGTGCCCCAACAAGATGAGCCACACAGCTGTCGATAAACCCTGCATGGGTAAAGACAGTGCAGTAATCAGCACTAGGCCTAAAAACGCAAACAACCCACTGGGGGCGATGAGTGAGATTTGCCATTGGTTAAACAGACTAACGAGTAGGAAACCACAAAGAGTAAATACTACGAGTAAATGACTAACTGCCATTCCCGACTGCCAACCGGATATAAATAACGCCTCGAAGATCCTATCCATACTGAAGACATGTATTAGTTGAATGGAGAGCAAAAGTGAAGCAGCACCATAGACCAACATCCTCGCCCTCTGATAGTGATATCCTGTGCGATGGATATTTAATAGCACCACACTCAGTAACGACACCAGCAAAGTCGGTGTTAAGTTGAGTAAATGCCACTCAGCCAACAGCCCCGTCAAACAGGCTAATAAACAGAATGCAAATACCCATTGAGCAACCTTGTGTTTTATCATGCCCCAAAGCAACAGAAACAAAGCGGCCATACTCAGATACCAAGCAAGATTAAAGGTATCGCCGAGCAAATCAAACAGTCCCCAAGCAAGGGCAAGCGTACCGCTTAAACATGAGGCAAAGGCAAATTGCTGTAAAAAGTGCTGTTGGCGCCCGCCCCAATACAAGGCGAGTCCTAAGCCTAAATAGATACAACCGATAAACAGAGCGGCTCCCCCTTCGAATCGCCCCCATACACTATCGAAAAGTGACGCCATAAAGCCCAATAAAAACCAGGCGGCAATCCAAGCTGCAAAGGCTTGCATCAACGCAATATACCAAGGTATTTCATGGGATTGGGGCCGTTCTGGTGCGTTCACTTCGCCCTTTGCATACAAACTATTCCAAAGCGTTTGCGCCGCTGAAGCACCAGGATCTTGAGTCGAATCAGTGAGGGGGTTATTCATGACTCAGCTCCTCTCCTACGAGGGATATTGGCGTCATTTCGGCGCTAAATTGCCGTTGTAATCGTATTAACACAGTACTCAAGCCGGTACTTGCCAAAATAATATAAAGCCCAATCAATAAAAAGCCGCCTATAGGATCGCTATTCTTAAACAGCAGTTCGGTTAATAGCGCAGCACCCACAGCAATCAAACTAAAACCGCCCAAAGCCAACGGATAAATCTGTAATAATCTGTGCCTGAACCACCAGAATCCCAATAACAAATGAATAAAGTAACCAGCCCACACACCTACAAGTAGTGGCTTAGAATCACTGGGTTCAAAAATCATCCAACAGAGCAATAAGGTAAAACAGCCCATGGCCACAAGTGAACTCGCATACTGCATAAGTGGTGCATGCCAGCGATTGCGCTGGCTTTTTCCCATAAAAACAAAAACATAATAGATAGTCAGATTAATTGCCGCAAAGACAAATAACCAAATCTGTTCATCCAAAAGGTAGGATGCGGTATCAGCAAAGAGTCCAAGGCTTAAATTAACTAACCCGAGTAATAACAACCATAAGCCATCAAAACCTGCCACCCAAGCTAAGGGGATAATGGCTAATGCCCACAACGCAAATAGCTGCCAAGGATCCGCTCCCGTTTGATAGGTCTGGCCCACCAAGGCTAAAAGTCCACCAATTAACATACTCACCACTAACAGTGCCACGTTTGCAAGCGTGGCACCAAAAAGATGATGATGGGCATCAACTTGCCTCAACATGCTGCGGTAATACAGCCAAACAAAGCACACAAGGCTAATCAATAGCACGGCTTCAATCAGGGCAAATTTGCTTATTCTGTCTAGGGACTGCCAATTGTAAGCAAAAAAGAAAATAATCCCCGTCACTAGGCTTAACGCCCCCGCCCACTGAAGCAAAAGGGATAATAACCGCTGCCAACTGAGAGAGTTGGGCGACACCAATACGCTGCGAAACAACTCATTTGCCTGCGCCCGAGTAATATGTCCTTGCTCCAGCCACTCATAAACTTGAGAAGTAAGATTGCGCAATATGAAACTTCCTTATTTTTGATACTGACTCACACAAAATACGCATTTAACCAACTTAAGTGCAATAATTAATTGTATTAACTTGTCTCTGTTAAAGATAAGCTTAAGACTTCACGATAAACAGGATAACTTATGCGACTAGCTGTATTACTGAATTTACTATTAGGCCTAGTGTTGAATTTATTCAGTGTTGCAACTGCAGGTCCCCTTTCTCCCGCTCAGACAAAAACCGTTATTCGTGTTGGGGGCTATCAATTTGCTCCCTATGTCAATTTACAGAGCGATGGCCGTTATACAGGCTTAACGCTTGATCTCATCAACGCCCTCAACCAAATTCAGCAAGAAATCAGCTTTGAATTTGTCTCCACCAGCATAGAGCATAGATATAAAGCCTATGCAGCTGGAAGATTCGATATGATCATGTTTGAAAATCCACGCTGGGGGTGGGAAAAACTTAATACAGCATTTATCCCCCTACATATCCATGATGGCGAAGTCTTTATCGCCTTGAAGGAAAAAGTAAAAGATCCTCAGTTTTTTGCTCTGTTCAAAGAGCGAACGCTAGCATTAGTTAAAGGCTACCACTATCGCTTTGCCAACTTCGAAACCGATCCTGCAGTGCTTGAAAAAAACTACAAGGTCGTTTTTGTAAACAGCAATAAAGCATCCATTGAAACCGTGCTTCGAAAGCGCGCAGAAATTGCCCCAGTGACAATTTCCTACCTCAATTTTTACCTCGCTTCAAATCCGCAAGATCAACAACTCTATGTATCAAATCAATGGGATCAACATTATTATCATGGCGTGTTAATCAATCCACATTCGAAACTACACCCAGATAAACTCAACCTTTGGTTACAGCAATTGCAGCAAAATGGCAAACTCACAGAGCTCGTGCGCCAATATGGATTAGAGCTCGCCAGCGAACACAATAGCGCAGGACAAATCACACACTAAGATGTATTGACAGCAATTTAGTGAGCACTATGGTGCCTAAAAGACAATATTAAATCTCAAACCCTCAGTGCGAACTCGATATTGATAAAACGGATTAGTGCAATGCTCCCAACAAGGTAAATAATGATACCAACAACAGGCTCAATGCCATGATATATAAACTAAACCTCTTGTCGGGTTGACCAAGTTTGGCGATATGACAATGCCAAATAGCAAAAATACCGTAATTTAAACCGATAAATAGTAATAAACTGTAGGCATACATACGAGGAACGACACCTAGCGCGCAAGCAAATAAGCTGAGGCTCGTTGTGATGAAAAAGCCCATTTGGCAATAGAATAAACTAAGTAACACTTGCTTATTCAATTGAGCAATATTGGCTCCCTGAAGCATGGCTATAATCTGTAATCTTCCTTGCGATAGGTAATAAATACAAATCATCAAGCTCAATAACGCCGCCACCAATATAGTTAACTGCATAATATTTCCCCTCCTCTGATGCTCTTCAAGAATTGAGAATAGTGCATCTGATTGCGTTAACTGTAAGACCAGCTTAAGCCTAGTTACATTTCGTAATGGGTATGAGATGGATTTAAATCGAGTCGCAGGAATATTATTTAGAGACAAAAATAAAGGAGCCTTATGGCTCCTTTATCATTGATAATATGGCATAAATCAGTGATGACAATGTTCATCATGAACGTGATCATCGTCCATAAACTCATCATCGCCGTCTTGGTGTTGCATCACACCCCAACCATCGGTCATGCCGCCAAACTCGGCCGCAAAATCATTGAGAATGGTTTCTTGCTCAACCAAGTCATCGTAGTCTGGCACCATGTTGATGCATACGATGATTTCCCACTTGCCTAGCTCATCATTCAAATTCAGCTCAACTTCACCTTCGAGATCCGAATTGGCTAATTCTTCAAGTGCAGTTTCAGCATCACGCTGATCATCAAAAACTAAAAAGAAATCAACATCGAGGGCTTTAGTAAGGTCAATTCCGGCTTCAGCCATTGCGGCCAGCATTTTGCCATTATCGTCGTCTGGAAATTGCATATCCTACTCCACAGTATCAGGCTTATTCAGCCGCAATGATTTGAACCGATTCACCGTTAAAACTGACAATATCACCCGCAACGACTTTTTTACGTTTGCGGGTTTCTACTTCGCCATTGACGGTAACCAAACCTTCATCAATAACATGCTTCGCTTCGCCACCGGCATTCGACATACCTTGTACCTTTAATACTTTGTACAATTCAATAAAATCTTCGCCGGGATGCAAAACTAACTGATTAATTTGCGTCACTTAAATACGCCTCAAAAAATAAACCTGCGGCATTATAGCAGCATGTCCATTGCGATGCAGATAATTTAACTTATCTTTGCCTTTCATCGGCGAGCAGGCCATAGGCGCATTCATCTAGCCACTCATCGCCTATCTTAAAATGCTGCCTAAATACGCCTTCGAGTTGAAAACCACATTTTTCCATCACTCGTGCCGAACCTATATTGTCTTTGGCGCAGTATCCGACGAATTTATGTATTGATAAGCTCAAACAGGCCCAATCGATGACAGCTTGCAAACTCTCAGTGGCATAGCCTTTGCCTTGTCCCGCGTGCGCCAGCAAATAACCGACCTCAGCACGTTGTTCCTCCACACTTTGGCAATGAAGACCGGTTAAACCGATAAACTCGCAAGTATCAAGGGTTTCAATCACCAGCGTAAGCCAATTGCCAGAGGTATAGTCCCAGGTGACTGAGCGCTGCTCAAACTTTTGCCAGATCACTTCGGGAGCTTCAGGAATACGCACGTAGCGATTGATGTCAGGATCTTGGTGTAATGCCAAAAAGTGTGGCCAATCCTGCTCTTGTAAACTGCGAAGTCTTAATCTGTCGGTATAGAGTTCAAGCATAGCGGCTCCCCAATGAATGGACGAACTAAAAAAAATGGCAGCCAAACGCTGCCATTGTCTCGGCAAGAAGACGATTAACCGCGGCTGGTGACTTCGAGTAAGTGGTAACCAAACTGGGTTTTAACTGGACCTTGAACCACGTTTAACGGCGCACTAAATACCACTTCATCAAACTCACGCACCATCATGCCTGGACCGAATGAACCTAATTCACCACCTTGAGCGCCCGATGGGCATGAAGAATGAGCGCGCGCGATTTGCGCAAAATCAGCACCGTCGAGGATCTGTTGTTTAAGTGCTTGGCACTGCTCTTCACTGCTGACTAACAAATGTCTTGCTGTAGCCTGAACCATGATAAAACTCCCTGAATAATGCTGAGACATTTGCCCCAAATATCATATGGTTCCCGTTTTTATGACTGAAAACGAGATGTGAATGTTGAGTATAAAAACATTATGTTTAATTAAAAAGCTTTAAACCGCACCGTTATCAATTTTGTTATCGATAACGGCGCTACATAATCGACTCCGTGTTAAGCCTTAGTCGCCGCTATCCAGCGATCAATTTTCTGTTCCATCACCGCCATAGGTAGTGAGCCAGAAGTCAGAATCTGATCATGGAAAGCCTTAAGATCAAACTTATCACCTAGGGCTTTTTCAGCACGCTCACGTAGGGCAAGAATTTTTAGTTGACCCACTTTATAAGACAACGCTTGGCCAGGAATTGCCATATAACGTTCAACCTCGGCAATAATATCCGACTCGGCCATGGGCGAATTATCCTTCATGTATTGAATCGCTTGTTCGCGACTCCAGCCTTTGGCATGTAATCCCGTATCCACCACCAAACGCATCGCACGCAGCATTTCGTCTGAAAGCTTACCAAAGTACTGATAAGGATCGCTAAAGAGGCCCATTTCGATGCCTAAGTATTCAGCATACAGCGCCCAGCCCTCTTCAAACGCGGTATAACCGCTGAAGCGTTGAAACTCAGGTACACCCGTTAACTCTTGCTTAATGGCGATTTGGAAATGGTGACCAGGCGCCGCTTCATGCAGTGACAGTGTCGTCATGCCCCATTTCGGCTGAGCTTTCAAGTTGTAGGTGTTGATATAAAACACCCCTGGACGGCTCCCATCTACAGCTGGTGATTCATAGGATGCGCCCGCAGCCGATTGCTCTCTAAAGCTTTCAACCGGTTTAACCACATAGTCGGCCTTTGGCATTACATTAAAATACTGTGGCAATACTTGGTTAATCTTATCTTTCAACACCATATAACCATCGATTAAGCCTTGGCGATCGCCATAAAAGTATTGTGGCTCAGACGATAAAGAGGCAAAAAAGGCTTTTAAGTCACCTTTAAAACCCACTTGCTCACGGACTTTGTCCATCTCAGAAAGGATTCGTGCGACCTCATTCAGACCAATTTGGTGAATTTCATCCACTGGCATGGTTGTGGTGGTATGAGAATTGGCTAAATGCTGATACCAAGCTTTACCATTTGGTAGACCAGACCAACCATCCGTTGCACGGGACTTAGGTAAGTAAGTCTGCTTGAAGTAATCACGCAGTCCCGTTAATGCAGGCACTAAACGCTCATTAATCATCGCTTGATAACTTGCTGTTAGCTCCGCTTTATCTTGATCCGAAAAACCTTCTGGGAAGTGATTAATCGGTGAATAGAAAATACTTTGGCTGGCATCGGTCGTCAGCATAGCATCTAACTGTGGAATAATACGCTCTACCAGCACTCGAGGAAGTACAACCTTACTTGCAATCCCCTCATCCATACGCTGTTGAGCAAGCTGGATCCACTGAATAAAACCATTCACACGCTGTTCCCAATTGCGGTAATCTTGAACGGTATTAAAAGGCTGAGCACTTTCACCACTTCCTAGCTGCACCATAGTTATAACAGTACTGTAAAACTGGCTGATAGGCATAAAGCGTGACGGATAGGTTTCATCGACTAACGCTATTTCACGATCATAAACAAACAACGAATAACTTAATTGCAAATCCGCTGGTAATTGCTCAACATCAATAGCCTTAACTTGTGCTAGATAGCGGGTATTTAGATCGTGTCGAGCCTTAAGATACTCTTCAGTTAAATCACCACCAAACTGCGCATTGTAGTCGTTAACACCCACAAAAGTGGCGTAAATAGGCTCGAGCTTCAAGTAGTCTTTAAAATAGGCATCGACGAGTGCAACATAACGCGACTCAGCCGTTTGGGTTTCTGCTTCAGTCGCTGGGGCCTGCGTTGCCCCTTCCTGTGTAACAACTGTTGATTCAGGCTTTGAGCATCCCTGTAGGGTTAGCACTAAGGCTATCATTCCCGCAACTACATTTAATTTCATTTTTTATATTTCTCCTTTTACGTCCGAGATAGCCAGACTCTTCCTATACTTACTGAAAAGTCTACTTACGGGATTATTCTATGATCTACTCATTTCGTAACTCAGGTTTTAGAGATCCAGAAACAGGGGTTTACAACCAAACTTATTTCATGGAAGTCTTTAACCGAGAATGGCATAGGCATATACGAGAACAGCAAAGCTTGGCGTTATTGTATCTGTGCCCTCACATTCATGAAACCGTTAAACAACCGCATTTACTAGAATTTTTTACTAAACAAGTACAAGAAGCACTGCTAAGAGCAACAGATTTAATTGCTAGATTAGACCACAATCATTTTGCCTTAGGATTATTCAATATTGATGAAGCTGGTACCGAAGTTGTTCTTAATCGCATAGCAGATCATATTCAAGAATTTAATCAAGAGTTTGGCAAAACTCATAAGCTAAAAATTGACTACAAACTCGCAGCTTGCCTTTGCTTACCGACTCAAGAACAAAAAATTGAATCTATATTCAATAATGTTTCTAAACTTTCACAAGAGCTTGAACGTAAACAACAGCAATCCCAGGCATTAGTAAAGCTTCAATAAACAAAAAGCCCCTTTCGGGGCTTTTTAGATCTACCTAGCAAATTAGATGAATTACAGTTCGACGTTATGCATACGAGCTTTCTCTTTGATGTAAGAGATGTAGCTGTTTGCACTCTTCTCTGTCTTCTTATCTTTCGCAGCTAATACAGCACGATTATAAGCAGACTTATACTGTTTCAAACTAAGATGAGCTAAAGCCAGCTCGAAGTTTGCTTCACCGGGATGTTCAATACCTAAAGAGATTGCTTTTTCAAGCACTGGAATCGCTTCATTATATTTCTCACCCAAGCTCAGTAAACGACCTTGCTTCAGATAAAGCTTACCATCATTGCTGATTGCAGCAGCTTTACCATAAAAGTCAGCGGCTTCTTTAAACTCTTTCGCATTTTGGTAAAAACCAGCCAAAATCTCATAAGATTTAGCATCTTGTGTGATTAAGCCCGACTTCATATGCTTCTCAAAAACTTTCGCTGCTTGGTATGGCGCACCCTTCTGAGCCATCAGCTGAGCTAAACGAGTAATGTTAGCCCCAGTTTCTAAGAAACCATTACGATATGCCAGGTCATAAGTCGCTAGCGCTTTATCATAGTCTTCGACCATTAGATAAAATTGTGCGAGCTGAACCCATAATCTGCCGTCATCCGGAAATAACGGTACCATGACTTCTAACACACCAACGGCTTTCTTATATTGCTTCTGGTTAAAGTAAGACGTTAACTTCATCTGATACAGACCTTTATCAGGTGACTCAGCAAGTGAAAGGCCTTTATCAGCCACTTCAATTACTTTATCCCACTGCTTAAGTTCTGTATGTGCAATACCAATGCGACGGTACATCTGAGAATCAGTCTTACAGGTGAAATCCATCCATTTGTAATAGTATGGAATTGCTTCCTTAAACTTTTTCTCTTGTAACAACAAATCGGCGTAAAGGCGCAATGTTGCAGCGTGATCGGTACCTCCTAAAATATCAGCTTCAACAGCTTGTTTTAGGTACTTGATCGCGGTATCCATCTTGCCTTTTTCGGCGTAGAAGTTACCGAGCATACGCGCGACATAGGCTTTATCGAAATCATTCTTTGGGTTTGCTTCTAACAGAATGGCAATCGCTTCGTCAACTTGACCATTCGTATAAGCTTCAAAGGACTTCTGCACCTTTTTCGCAGCACTCTCACCTACCGCTTTAGATTGACGTTTATCAACTTCACACTTTTCAGCTGCAATAGCAGAAGAAACTGATAACGCACCACCACAAAGGGAAAGTAATAACGCAACTGCGATTTTATTAGCATTACGCATTATTAATTGCCTCCTTTGTCTAAAGTGAAGTCAAGTTGTACTGTCATACCAGGTTGTTTAAGTGGCTTACCATCAACAATCTTTGGTTTGTACTTCCACTTTTTCAGTGCTCGTATTGCTTCTTTATCAAATAAACGTTTAGGTTCTGCTTGAATAACTTCAACGTCATCAACACCACCTAACTCATTAATTGTAAAGCGTAATTGCACCCAACCTTCTTTACCATCACGAGCGGCTGCGATTGGATATTGTGGCTCGATACGAACGATTGGTGTTGCATCGCCGTCACGAGTCATCATATTACCCAATTTAAAACCACCGGCACTGTGACCACCAGCTTCAACGCCTCCCATATTGAACGACATAGACGTATCAATATTTGATGAAGTATCTGGTGGCGCAGTTTGAGGTTTCTCAGGCTGTGCTGGTGGTGGTGGCGGTTTAGGCACTACCCTTGGCTTATTCTGTGCTTTTGCATCCTGTCTATCCATGGTGATTTCAATTACAGGGGTCTCGGCCGATGTTTCAGCGCGCTGCGCCCCACCACCAACCAAGAACGCCATAAAAGCGAACAGACCAAAAGTCACAGCAGCACCAATAATGATTGATACTAGTGCTCTTAGCATATTAATCGTTCCCCGCAGATACCGAAATCTTATCTATACCAGCCGCTTTGACTTGGTCTAGAACTTTAACAACTAAGCCGTGCATTGCGTCTTTATCGGCCTGAATAAGCACTGCTGCTTCAGGCGCTTCAGCTAACATACGCTCGACGTTTGCTGTTACACGTTCGATATCAACCTGACGGTTTTCCATCATGATAACGCCAGTTTTGCTGACGCCAATGAAGATGTTAGCCGAAGGCTTTGAAGTCGCTTGTGATGCTTTTGGTTTGTTATAATCCAAACCAGATGGCTTCACGAATGACGTTGTTACAATGAAGAAGATCAGCATGATGAACACGATGTCGAGCATCGGTGTCATATCAATTTGCGCTTCCTCGTCTACACTGGAATGCTTTTTACGTGCCATGTTCAATCTCTCTCTAGTGGTGCGGCATGCTGTCTTTTAGCTTTTCTAAGCTGATTTTCATTTTCACATCAAGGCGAGTACTGAAGAATACTCCCGATAATGCGGCAACCATTCCCGCCATAGTGGGCATGGTTGCCATTGAAATACCAGCCGCCATTAAACGAGCATTACTCGTCCCCTGAACTGCCATCACATCGAACACTGAAATCATACCGGTAACGGTACCTAATAAACCTATCATAGGACAAATCGCTACTAAGGTTTTAATCATCAGCATACGTGCATTCAAATCTTGCTTCGCTTGGGACAGCCAAGCTTCACGGATACGGTGTGCATACCAAGAGGTAGTTTCCTCTCTAGCATCCCATGCAGCTATGATTGCTTTATGTTGCTTTGGTGATATCCAATTTAGATACCAGTAACGTTCAAGCATCAATACCCACATTAAGAACAGCACAAACGCAACTAACCAGAGGACGTTGCCTCCGGAGGCCATGAAGCCCCTGACGGAATCCCATATGTCCATCAGGTGAATCATCATTAGTTAGCCCTCTTCTCAGCATGTGCTGCGATGATACCCGCACTTTGTTCTTCCAAAATTTGGGTGATTGATTTACTACGTGCAACTAAAAGTGCATGCAATAACATCAGAGGTAGAGCCGCAACCAGACCTTGAACCGTCGTTACCAGCGCCATTGAGATACCGCCAGCCATCAGTTTTGGATCGCCAGTACCGAACAATTGAATACTTTGGAAAGTTGCAATCATACCGGTTACTGTACCTAGCAGACCTAACATAGGACCGATAGCAGCAATCACTTTTAGAATTGGAATACGCGCTTCTAATGCTGGGGTTTCTTTCAGAATGGCTTCATCCAATTTCAACTCCAACGTTTCAACATCAACGTCTTTGTTTTCATGGTAAACCTTCAAGATACGGCCAAGAGCGTTATTACCTGGTTTATCAACATTCTTCGCTTGATTTTTAACTTTTGCACCAATAGCAGCCAGAACAATAAAACGCTCTGCAGCAATTAATAAGCCAAGTGCAAGTAATACCAGAATGATATAACCAATTGTGCCACCAGACTCTAAACGATCTTCCATACTCGCTTTGTTTGTAAAGATATTTAACAAAACACCACGAGCGGGGTCAATGTAGAATGGTGCAGAACCAGAAGCGGTTTGTTCCCATTTACCAACAGCACTGACTTGATAACCTTCTGGCTGTTGTGATAACTCTTGAACTAAACCTAATTCAGGATTGTAAACAACATATTTGCCATCAGCCGTTAGGTTATAAGTACCAATACGGTGAATAGTGGTATTTTTTACACTACCATCAATCGCAGTAACAGACGCATTAAATTTAACAACCTTACCAGATTGCACCATTTCGAATAACTGTTCTTGCCAGAATTGCTCTAATTCTTCAATTTTTGGTAATTGCTTACGCGCACCTAAATCAGCAACAAATTTGTCACGATTAGGAAATTGAGCACTGACGTTTGAACTCGCTAATTTACCAGCGAAATCACCCGCTTCACCTTTAACCACACCGAACATCTCACCCAAGTCACCTTGAGCAGTTTTCAGATCTTCTTCTAACTGGGCGATTTTGCGCTCATTATCTAAGAAGGCTTGGTTTAAATCTTTACCGCGTTGTTTTTCAGCCGCTAAAGCGTCTTTTTCACGCTTCAATAATGCCGCTTTATCGCCACGCTCAGCTTGGAACTCTTGCTCACGCTTGCTGTTAACTTTGCCTTCAGCAGCGCGATCAACTTTAACTTGCTGCAATAATTGGTCGATGGTCTTAGGTGCATCAGCAGCGCTAGCCATACCAGCAGTTAAAGAAAAACTTGCAGCTAATACAGCTGTAGTAATTAACTTCTTCATTATTGTGCAGTCTCCGCAGCAGGAATTGGTAATGCGAATAGATCTAGAGCGCCTTGTTTACGGGCAATGCGGATACCTTTAGTCAGTTCACGCAGATAGCTGTCATCTAACTTATCCCAACCCTTAGTTTCTGGGTTGTACATCCAGCCAGTCTTTTGATCTAAGCTTTGTGCATACAGAGCAACACGACCCAAGTTAAAGAAGTCTACTAATACTTCTTTACCATCTAAGGTCAATTTACCTTGGTTAACTGCAACAGCACTACCATACTCACGCTCGATGCTGTACGCATCCAGGATCAAACGGTATTTTTCAGCTAAAGTCACTTCTGCTGTGTTTAAAAGTGTTTTTAACTCTTTAACACGGTTAGCACGGACTTCAGAGTTGAATGGCAAGTCTAATTGAACGAATTGTTCTAAAGACTCAACCATTTTAAACATTAAAGGCACAACGCCCTGACGTAGTTTATCTACGCCATTAATGTCATTTTGAACTGCGTCCATTGTTTTTTGTTGATCAGCAACCAAGCTGGCAACGTAATCGTTATAGGACTTCAGTGACTCACGCTCATCAGCAACTGAACCATACTCAAAAAGCATGTCTTGTGCTTGATCGAAATACTTATCAACGTTCTTTTGCGACGCAGCAGCATCAGCATGGATCATACTATCCGCTTTCTGCACGTCGGTAAGAGGATCTGCAACTACTAAGTTGCTGCTCGCTAATGCCAGCACGCCAACAAGTGCAGTAGCGATTTTTGTTCTATTGCTTACCTTGGACATAGTTCCCAACCAATTTGAAGTGAATAAAAAAGTTAACTTACCAGCAACATCACTTTAAGCAAGACTTACTTTAGGAAATGCTTACCGTAAGCTCATCTTTCTCTTGTGATTCTTAGTTTTTTCTTCCCTTTCCTATGCCCTTACAGGCATAGACCCGCTGGCATCATTTCACAAAATGTTGACCTGTGTCAACATTCAGAACATGTAAAAACGAGTGTAAAGAAGTCTTAGTTATGAATTTTTTTACAGAAGATGTTTTTTTGAGCAAACACATAAATTTGGTTGATAAGAGAGCCGTGAATTCGTCATTAACATCTGTTAATGCAATAAGATGTGTCAGAAGCCGCCCAACCTATTCAAGCTAAATTTCAACATATTGATAGTCAGAGTGAGAATCATAGATAACGGAAAAAGCTGTACATATTCAACTAGCAACTGCAAAGGATCTTTCGTAATAAAAAGCCGAACACTTTGCAGTGTTCGGCTCTGATACAACTAAGTTGATTTATGATTAGAACTTGGTGGTCGCACGTAAATAAATAAAGCGATCCATATTCACATCATACTCTGTAACAGAGAAGTTGTTTGTAGAAATGGCTTCGTTATTAGTTGGGCCTTCAGCTTGTGGCTTCTTAGCAAACAAGTTGTTAATACCTAGAGACACCTTAGTATTGTAAGCATCAATGTTATAACCGACAGAGACGTTATGAACCATATAGGCTTCCATTGTTTCTCTATAACCAGCATCCTTAAGATCTTGATAATATTCCTTATCTTCTGGAGAATCGGTTAAACCAGTGTAATAATCGTTATTTAATGGACCTACAAAACGTACTTTCCAATGTGCATCCCAATCACCCATTGCCCAATCAACCATTAAGTTTGACTTGAACTCAGGGAACCCACCATCACCAGTCTGAACACCGACGCGGTCAGTTCCATTAAATTCGTTTTTCATTACATATGCTACATCTAAAGATGCCTTAAATGAACCAAACGAGGTTTCAGGGAAACGATACGCCGTAAAGAAGTCAATACCTTCTACATTGTATTCACCAGCATTTTGTAGGAAGTTACGTAAGTCAACGATATTACCTAAGCTATCACGATCGATATAGTTACAAGATTCGGGTTTAGTACCCCTTGCGCACTCTCTAGCAATATTAACATGACCATAACGGCCAATTGCATCTTCAACTTTTATCTTATAGTAGTCTAAAGTAACTTCTGCACCCTCTAACCAAGATGGGTTATAAACCGCACCATAGGTAAACGACTCAGAAGTTTCTGGTTTAAGATCGGGCGATGAAACTTGCGAAATACGAATTTGAGTATTGGCTTGTCGATAGCCATCAGGCACACCAGCACATCCGGGCAATGTAGAAATATTAATCACATTACCTTTGTCATCTCTTGTATTACAAGGATCTGTCCAAGTTGGATATGAATCAGCATTACCCGCATACAAATCAGAGATAGAAGGAGCACGGTAGCCTTGAGCCCAAGTACCACGGAGCAACAGATCATCCATTGGACGGAATTCTGCCCCCACTTTACCAGTTGTGTTGTTACCATAAGCATCGTGGTCAGAAACCCTTACAGCTGGGGTAATTAATAAACTTTCTAATACAGGAATCGCTAACTCAACATAAGCTTCATCCAAACGGAAGCCACCTGAAGTTGCATCGCGTTGGTTACCTGAAGACTCACCAGTTACAGTTAATGGATCTGGCGTATCAAAACCAGATTCTTCACGGCGCTCAAGACCTAAAGCTAAACCAACAGCACCAGCGGGTAAATCAAATAGATCACCAGAGATGTTAAAGGTATAATCTTTCATCGTTAAACCTGAACGGCTAACACTGTCAAAAGTAATATAATCAACCATATCCTGGGTTACAGTGCCTGGCCCACCAAACAGATTTAGTGCTACGCAGCCATTGCTTGCATTACAGTTATCGCCTAGAGCTTGGTTAATACGAGTTAAATTAAGTAAACCAGTAGTTAATACATCTTGGTTATTTTGACCGTAGATGTAGCTTGCACTCCATGTCCAGTTATCATCAATATTACCTTCTAAACCAAGCATCGCGCGGTAAGTTGTATCGTTTTGATTATATTGACGAGAACCCGCCTCAATCATACGACGTTGTAATGCATAGGGTACATAATCTGATGGCTTGCCATTTGCAACAGCACGAGCATTATCACCATAGAGTGTTTCGCCGAATGGGTTATAGATATTATTGGCGCCAATATCTACACGACTAGCTGCTTCACCAAATGAAGCGCCTAATGTCAGAGGCATAGGTGCTAATTCTTGAGATGACTTACGATTGGTCATCATAAAGTCAGAAACAACTCTTAAGTTGTCTGAAATATCATAAAAACCTTGAACATAAAAAGAGTTACGGTTCTGTGGAGTAGACAAATAGTTATCAGGTGCATAGTTATAAACATCAGCACCAGTACGAGGACGGAATTGATCTGGCCCAACGTTAGTGCCTGTCCCTTCCTTCACCATAAGATTGTAAATACCTGTTTTAGGATTTGGTGTTGCAAGTGCGGCTAATGCATCTTGGTTTGCTTGATTTAGTTGCGAACCTTTGATTTGCAGACGCGTATTATCAGCCGTTGAACTGTAACCAGTATCCGAAATATCACGGTCTCCAGCCCAAATAGGTTGCTGAGTCACATGACTCATATTGAACAATAGCCCGCCTTTTTCAGAAACTGAACCCGCAGTAAAGTCAGCAGTATATTGGCGACCATCGTCATATTTAGCGTTTTGTCCACCATAGACAGAAACTTCAACACCTTCAAAGTTTTTGCGAGTAATAATGTTAACTACACCAGCAATAGCATCAGAACCGTAAACAGCTGAAGCACCATCTTTAAGCACTTCGATACGTTCAATTGCTGATGTAGGAATGGTGTTTAAGTCTACGGTTGAACCTAAAGAAGATATCCAGCGCTTACCATTAACTAATACCAATAGACGTTGTGCGCCAAGGTTTCGCAGGTCCATGTTAGTAGAACCATCACCACCATTGTTAAAAGCAGTGTTTAATGCTGAACCAGCTGCTGGGATCGTTTGCAGGATATCACCAATACTGATCATACCAGTAGCTTCAAGCTCATCTCTATTCATCACAAGAACAGGACTTGCCGCTTCCATATCAGTACGCTTGATACGTGAACCAGTAACTTCAATACGTTCTACTTTTTTATCAGCACCAGCTTCATCAGCAGCCATTACTAATGGCACGTTTAGCGCGGTTGCTGCCACACCACCAATCAATGCAAAACGCACAGATTTGGCTAATAAGTTATTCTTATGCATTGTCTATCTCCCTGGACATATTATGTCTTTATTATAATCCGCTTATTTAATAAGCAGTTTCAAACAAAAGTACGTCGAAAACACGCTGTACTCGGCAGAAACAATAAAATCACATATAAAACCTTTAATCAACAAAAAATAAACAAATAAAACCAGCTGATGACAATATGCTCATTTTGAAAGCGAGAATCGTATGCTTTGAAATCTAAAAGCAAAAAACGCCAGTCATTACTGACTGGCGTTTTTGTTAAACTAAAGCCGTTTAAGGCGATGTTATGATTTTAAAGAGTGTAGCGAATACCAATAGCGATGCCATCATCTTCTGACAATGACATTCTGGCTTCTTGGGCCTGGTCTGCGCTGGTAAAGTCGCTGTAGTCTTTACGTGCTTCAACATAAAGAACTGTGCTTGGGTCCCAAACAAAGTGTAAGCCTACAACTACAAACTGGCGCTTAAACACATCGTTAGGATCGGCGTTAAAGTTTGGTTGGATAACATAGTCTTTACCAGCATCCAGAATGTTATAGGAAACGAATGGGCGTAAACCATTGTCAAACTTATATGAAACTAAAGTTTCAACGCCATAGGCATCTTTAATCAAGCGACCAATGTTATCGGTATCATGGTTCTCTTCTTTGTGAACGTTGGCGGCAACATATAAACCATTCTTGTCGAAGTCACCCCAAGTAGCGCCCACGCCATAGATTAAATCAACAGCCGTTTTTTGATCACCATTACCGTAGGCAATATCAAACTCACCGCGGTTTACACCCGCCATCAGACTAAGTTTATCTGTGGCTTTGTAAGTGACAGAACCACCATAGGTGTAATCATAGGTAACCTGTTGTGCTTCTTTTTTACCTGCATTCCATTCTGCTTCACAGGCTTCTTCTGTGATATTTTCAATATCACAGGTGTAAAAGCTATTATTTTTTAACTGAGATTGTACCGCAAAACTGAAGTCACCAAATGAGTTGCGGTATTGTACCGTTTTATCGCCACGACCTACGCCATTTACTGCGCCATCGTCTTTATTAAAGGTGTACACACCGGCAGCGTTTCCGTCCCATACAAAACCGTAGTTGGTGTTATAAACCACGTCATACCAAGCACCCCATTGTTTACCAATAGTGATCGTGCCGTATTTATCGTGACTGATACCAGCGTAACCTAACCGATTGTAAAAAAACTCATCCTGAACGGATTCAAAGCGGTTGTTATAGACAATATCACTGTTGCCAACGGGGTTAACGCCCCATTCCAACTTAGCAAACGCATTCCAGCCATGGGTTAACTCACGGCTGAAACCAAAATTAATTCGAGAAGCACCATTTACAACCTCAGTTTCACCTTGAGTGTTGATTACACGCGCATCAATAAACCCCCCTATCTCGACTGCATTTTTGTCATCTTTGTAGATTTCGATTGCAGATACAGTTGGCGCAAGAAAGAGTGCTGCTAACGCAGTGGCGACTATCGTTTTGTTCATTTGG
Source organism: Shewanella sp. MM_2022_3 (assembly GCF_022557375.1). NCBI lineage: Bacteria > Pseudomonadati > Pseudomonadota > Gammaproteobacteria > Alteromonadales > Shewanellaceae > Shewanella > Shewanella sp. MM_2022_3. The sequence continues at coordinate 65,711 of NZ_JAKZGV010000012.1, read as the reverse complement.
TGCTTAACCTTTTCGTTTATGTTTTATCAACGTCATTCCGTTGTTATATTTCCTTACAATTTCCCATTGAGAGTAGCAAACTTTCAATAAACACTCCAAGGGAAACCTAAGCATTCTGTAGATAAATATCACAAAAACCGACTGATTAACCGCTGTAAAACAGGTTAAAACACTATAAACACTCGTTAATAAAACACAAATAAAACAACATAAACATTAAATTAACAGCAACTGTTTAGAGACAATGTCTGTGTAATTCAATTTCATTATTGAAAAAATAGGCTCTGCAATGGGACTAATTTGCTTATCAACGTAGTATTGATAATCAATTATAGACGATCTATGTGAAACAGGTTCAGGACCATTTACAGTGATGACATAATCAATCTGAGCTCCTCTCTTGCCATAGGATACCTTTCCTGTTAACTCACATAGCTGACGTGCGACTTTGACATGGGGAGAGGATTTTGCGGTGTACTCTTCAAGATTTCGGCGCATTCGTTTGCTAAACACTAATTCAGCATCCCGCTTTCCTGACTGCAGTTCGCTTATGACACCAGCGAGATAACCGCTGATATCTCGCTGATTGAACATTCGCTCATAAAGTTCAGCTTGAACCTTACGCGCTAAGGGGCTCCAATCACTTCGTACCTGCTCCATCCCCTTAAAAGTGATTTCCAGCCCTCCATTCCTGTTGCGCCAAGCACCGACATAACGCTTCTTACTCCCCTCCTCCGATCCCCTCAAGGTCGGCATAAAAAACTGTTCGTAATGGCGCTCAAACTGTAGCTCAAGGAAGCTTTCTAACTGAAACTCCTTTACGATTTTACTCTGCCATTGTTGATTGATTTGCGCGGCAATCTGCTTACCTAAGGCATTAATATCACTGAGATCAGGCTCAGAGCCCAAATAGACAAAGGTGGAATCCGTGTCCCCATAAATAACTTGATAACCCATTTCCTCTATCCAAGCGCGAGTCTGTTTCATTATTTGATGACCGCGCATGGTGATGGAGCTTGCCAGTTTCGCATCATGGAAAACACAGCCTTGGGAGCCTAAAACCCCATAGAGCGAATTCATAATGATTTTAATTGCTTGCGATAAAGGCGCATTTGCCTCCCGCTTGGCTTTTTCGCGTTGTTCTGAGAGATTTTGGATAAGTTTAGGCAGGATCGGTTGATGCCGACTAAAACGAGCCCCTAAAAAACCGGGAACGATTTCAGACTCGTCCAAAATATGTTCCTCGTTATCCAGACCTTCAATGAGCCCTTTCGGATCAATTAAAAAAGTACGAATTATCGATGGATAAAGACTTTTAAAGTCAAACACTAAAATATGTTGATAAAAACCAGGGACTGAATCCATTACATAACCGCCAGGGCTTTCAATCCCTTGACTTGCCGGCTCTGCGGGCGCGACGAAACCCGCTCTATGTAAATGCGGTAGATACAAATGGTTGAATGCGGCGACCGAGGCGCCTACCCGCCCCAGTTCTAATCCCGTTAACTCGGCGCGAGCGAGGGCAAAATCCCACAACTGAGTATGCTCAAAAATATCCCACACTAAGCGACTATCAGTCAGATTATAGTGAGCAAGCCCTTGTTTATTTTCGGCAAATAGCGCATCAATCTCTTGCGCTCGATTTTCTACATCATGAATCGCTTTGCCTTCGCCCAGCATCGCTTGGGCGACAAACTCCAAGGAGAAGCGCTCGAATTGATAAAAGGCCGCCTTTAACCAATCGATACCATCGAGCACCACTCGCCCAGGCAAACTTAAGGTTTCTGGCCGAAATTTATTCTCCACCTTCCACTCAAGGAGCGCGCCACCTCGACCGATACGCAGCGGGATCCGGTGCAGTAAAGCACGCCGATATAACAGGGCCAGATCAAAGGTCACTACTGACCAACCAATAATCACATCGGGATCAAACTCAGTAAACCAAGCGATGAGATGATGAATAAGCGCCGCTTCATCGTTCACCCATTCAATGTAGATTGCAGCATCAGGTTGCGGCTCACCCACCATAATGACTTTTTCATAGGGCTGAGATTGCGCACCGCGCCCATAAAGGGCCACAGAATAGAGTAATCCGTCAAAGCTGCATTCAAAATCAAGCGAGATTGAACGCAATTTTATTTCCGCCTGCGGCACAACCGCTTTTGCACGTATTGCGCTAAACACAGGCAACTGCCCATCTATGCCAGCGTTGCTGACATAATGCCCTAAAAATACCACATCGAGTGCCACAAAACGTTCGATTAAAAAGCGCTGCTCTGGACGGATATCCGACTCAAATAAGGGAATACCCGCATCTGTCGCTATCCGCTGTAAGTGACGAAACACACTGCTCGACTGGGCATAAATCGCCGCCACGGATTGTTTTTTAAAACTTTTAAGCATAAGCGGCACAAAGCGTAGCGCCAGCCCCGGCGTTTGTAACTGTAATGCAGCCATATCGCTTTGATGGCAAAAACAAATGTACTCAGAGCCAGGTAACTCCACCAGCACAGGGCCAGAAACAGTGGCGAGATAATACTGCAACACGAGCGTTGAACCGCGTGTAATAGCATGGCGCGTCAGGACGCGTCCCTGTACACTCACGGGCGCAGCCGTGTCATGTGTCAGACTCTCGGGTGGATTCAACTGCGGTTTCACTCTAAGGCTCTCGCTGCTTATTGATTCTCGGGATACAGAATAAAATTGCCATAAAATGGCAGAAAAGTTTCTTAGGCTATGCAATCACTGTTATTATGTACAGCATTAATTCGATAAAGTAGTGCCGCATGTTACCTGACAACGTAAAAAACCAGATCCGCGCTATCTATAAAGATATTGCCGCCGCTTTGCCTAATTTTAGGCCGCGCCGCGAGCAAAATTTTATGGTGGCAGAAATCTCTAAGACCTTGGCTGGCGACTATGACAAAGATAGACGCATCATAGTGGTCGAAGCGGGTACGGGGATTGGTAAATCATTGTCTTATATTTTGGGCACGATACCGCTTGCGCTTGCGAGTAAGAAAAAAGTCTGTATCGCCACAGCAACCGTTGCGCTGCAGGAGCAGTTGCTGCACAAAGACTTACCGTTTTTTCTTGAACAATCAGGGTTAAACTTTCGCTTTGGTCTGGTCAAAGGGCGTCAGCGCTATGTCTGTTTATCCAAGCTTGCAATGTTAATCGGCGATGATAACAGTACCCAAATGGCCATGTGGCAAACAAAGCCTGATAACAGCCAAATAGCCATGTTGCAGGAGCTGCTCAGCGACTTTAATGAAGGCCGCTGGAACGGTGAAATCGATACGCTATCGACACCGATACCGGACCATCTCTGGCAACAAATCGCCTGCGATAAACACAGTTGTCATCGGCAACTCGCCAGCCATCGTAATTGCCCGTTTCACAAGGCCCGTGAGGATGTGGATACTTGGGATGTACTGATCGCCAACCACAGCTTACTTTTTGCCGACTTAGAGCTAGGCGGCGGGGTGATTTTGCCCGATCCCGAAGAGGTATTTTACGTCATTGACGAAGCTCACCACTTACCAATTGTCGCACGGGACTTTTCTAGCGCACAGGCAACGCTTAGAGGCGCCGCCGACTGGCTTGAAAAAGTCGGTAAGACCAGCGCCAAGTTACAAAATCAGATAAAGAGCAACAATATCATCGCCCCAGCGCAGGCGATGCAGGATCATATTGGCGACTTAATCGCTCAGCTCAATCAAGTCGCCCACTATTGTGATACCCAGACCAAGCAGTTTGCTAATCCTGAGAGTCGCTATCGGTTCGAACACGGCAAATTACCCGATGCGTTAAAAATCCCTGCCGAGAATCTCGCAACCACCTCCAATCTTGCTCTCAAGCAATTTAATAAGATGCAATTATTGCTCGCAGAAGCGATAAAAGATGGCGATATTCCTAAGCACCAGGCTGAAGCGCTACAGGCCGAAATGGGCTTTATGTTGCAGCGACTCGAAAACCTGCAAAAGCTCTGGAAAATGATGGCCAAGGAAGATTCCACTAAAGGTGCCCCAATGGCCCGTTGGATCGAGTTAATTACAGGCAAACAGGTCGATTATCTGTTTAGCGCCTCACCAATTGAAGTCGGTTTTATGCTCGAATCGATGCTGTGGCAAAAGGCAGCTGGCGTCGTGCTATGTAGCGCTACGCTGCGGGCGCTGAATAACTTTGACCATTTTGCCCATCAGGTAGGGTTATCATTAAAGGACGGCAGCCGTTATCTTGCTCTGCAATCCCCTTTCGATTATCCGAATAATGCCACGCTCTACTTACCTAAGATGAAAACCGAGCCGACGGATGATGCCTATACTGCTGAACTTGCCGAACAAATTATCGAGCTAATTGAAGGTGAAATGGCTACCTTAGTGCTGTTTGCCTCTTACTGGCAAATGGAAAAAGTGGCCGAATTGCTCGAGGGCAAACTCACACAGGAAATCCTGATCCAAGGTAATGCACCACGCCAGCAATTGCTTGAGACCCACAAAGCTAAATGTGACAAAGGTGAGCCAAGCATCTTATTTGGCACAGGCAGTTTTTCTGAAGGCTTGGACTTACCAGGAGATTACCTCACCAACCTCATCGTCACTAAGCTACCCTTTGCTGTGCCAACATCACCCGTTGAGCAAGCCCATGCTGAATATGTGAAAATAAAGGGTGGAAATCCGTTTCTGCAGCTCACCATTCCTGATGCATCGCGAAAGCTTATCCAAAGTTGTGGTAGATTACTGCGTAAAGAGCAAGATTATGGTCGAGTCACTATCCTAGATAGACGGTTAGTGACGAAGCGTTACGGCAAATCCTTGCTAGACGCACTCCCACCTTTTAGACGAGTCATTGAGTAGGATTAAGATTTGGAGTTGTTACTCGAGCCCAGTAACTGGGCCCTGTTGGCTGTCATTGGCTTAATTGCAGGTTTTATCGATGCCGTGGTCGGTGGTGGCGGCCTGCTCTCCATCCCAGCCCTACTCACCCTAGGGATTCCACCCCACACCGCCTTAGGTACCAATAAATTTGCTGCCAGTTTTGGCTCCTCGATGGCGGCTTGGACCTATTATCGCCAACATCTGCTCAAACCCAACTTTTGGTATATGGCGTTTATCGCCACCTTTATTGGCGCGGTTTTTGGCAGTGTATTAGTTTATTTGTTAAACGCGCAGTGGCTTGAAAAAGCCTTACCACTGCTCATTATTGGCATTGCAATTTACAGTTTGCTGAGCCCTAATGCCATCTCGGATACCGATTGTCAGACGCCGACAAAAGCCCAATCCAAGCTCAAGCAAAGCCTGCAAGGTTTATTACTAGGCATCTACGATGGTTTTGCTGGTCCCGGCATTGGCGCCTTTTGGACAGTGAGTTCAGGTTCATTATATAAATTACCTCTTTTGCATAGTTGCGCGCTCGCTAGAGCCATGACTTTTACCAGCAATTTGACGGCGCTGGCGATCTTTGGCTTTCTTGGGCAAGTCCATTGGCAAATTGGCCTGTGGATGGGGTTATGTATGATGCTCGGCTCCTTTATCGGCGCTCGCTGTGCGATAAAATTTGGTATGCCTTTTATTCGGCCTTTGTTTATATTAATTGTCCTGTCAATTGCCGCTAATCTGGCGTGGAGCGCATGGTTTTGAACACTTCGCAGCTAATCAGCACGTTGAAAAATCAGCTAAAAACATTAGAGCAAGAAGTACTGCAACACGACAGTCATCTTGCGCCGAGCCAACGCAAACTCCTACTAGATATTGAACGCTTTAATCAATCGCTGTTTATTCAAAATGGCGCCCAGTTGATGCCCTGTATTGAACAAATTCGAAGTAGTATCGGTCAGTTAGAGAAGCAAATCGCCCTAAAACTCGCGCCGCAAACCATCGCCTTAAGCTGTGAACGTATTCAAGACCGTTTTACTGCGGTTAAACGGGCGCTACTGACGACCTCAATCGATATAAAGTCTAAAAATCAACAACGTGCCAGTAAGCGCGCACGTTTTGCCCAACAACAAAACCAATCGCATCAAGCCAGCGGGTTTGCTTGGATCGCCAGCAATGTGTTACAAAATAGCCACGAAATCTATGCCGAACTGAATAAGCATCTGAATTGGGCGAAAAAATTTGAACAAAAAATTGCAGAAATGGAGTCAAAACTTGAAAACTGTCATAGTGCTGACAAAATCCGTTTGCAAAATGACATCCTTTTGATGCATCGTCGTTTGGGAAAATGCAGGCAAGCCATCAGTTATATCGAAGATCGCATTCAAGCATTCGAACGTCCGCATCAGAGCCATAATCGTTAAGGAGCAACAATGAAATCACTTTTGCCAATCAGCAGCCTGCTAATGCTACTCGGCTCTGCCTCAGCCTTTGCCGCAGATCTGAATATCCCTATGTCCTTCGAATACCTTGCCCTCGATGGCAAAAAAGTCGAGTCCAGCGTATTCAACCATAAAAGCAGCTTAGAGTTGGCGCCCGGCACCCACAAAATCGCCATTCGCTACCACGAAATGGTGGAAGACGATTTTAGTGACAGCCAAACCTTTGTTAAGTCATCTCCTTTTATTGTGACCTTAGAGGTTGATGGCGATCATCAATACTATTTACAAGCCGCTGAAGGCAAAGTCGTTAAAAAGCCTAAAGTGTTTGCCCAAAATCCCCAAGTCGTGTTAACCCGCTCCGACAAAGGTCAGGTTAATTACCAAGTGGCAAACACCGATATTGAAGAAGAAGGCTTTGTCTCTCGTCTCTTTAGCGGTAACCAAGCGGTAGATGTGTCAGGCACAGCAGCCGCAGTAACAGGCGCAGCAGGCACAGCAGCGGTGGTTGCCGCGCCAGCACCCACTTCGGCGCAGGCAGCAGTTAAGGCAACCTCATTAACCGCTCCGGTTGATACTTCTAAAGCGGCTGGCGCAAATCCACAGCAGATGTTGCAATACTGGTGGTTACAAGCCGATGAGAAAACACGTAAAGAGTTTATGAGCTGGGCTATTTCACAACTCTAATCCAGATGATCCCATTGGTTTATCACGCCAGCTACTCCAAGCTGGCGTTACCCGCCCATCACCGCTTTCCCACAACCAAATACGCACGTCTTTATCAGTATCTGCTCGATAATCAACTGGCTGTTGCGGATCAATTTCATACTCCCTCGCCGATGACGGCTGAAGATGTAATGCAGGTGCATCAGCAAGATTATGTCGAACAATTTATTCAAGGTACCTTAGCCAACACGGCCTTAAGACGCATCGGCTTTCCATGGAGTCAAGCCTTGGTCGAGCGAACCTTGCATTCAGTGTCAGGAACGAGTTTGACCGCAAGCTTGGCGCTACAAACGGGTATAGCCCTTCACTTAACCGGCGGCTATCACCATGCTCATTATGACTTTGGCAGTGGTTACTGTATTTTCAATGACTTGATTATCGCCGCCCGCAGACTTATCGCCGAGCAGCAACTGCATAAGGTATTGATTTTTGATTGTGACGTGCACCAAGGAGACGGCACAGCTACCCTCAGCCATAGGCATCAAGGCATTATCAGTTGTTCCATCCACTGCAAAGAGAATTTCCCCAGCCGTAAACAGCAGTCACACTATGATATTGAACTAACGAAAGGTGCTGATGATAGCGCCTATCAGGAAACCGTCGAACAGACTCTCGAGCTGCTTATTCGGCTCCATCAACCAGATTTAATCCTGTATGACGCTGGTGTTGATATTCATCAGGACGATGATTTAGGCCATTTACAGATCAGCCAACAAGGGCTCTATCAACGTGATATTACTGTGCTCTCCATGGCAAAAGCGGCAAATATTCCTGTTGCTGCGGTAATTGGCGGCGGCTACAGCCGAGACGAACTACAATTAAGCCAAAGACATAGCCAACTTTTTATTGCAGCCAACCATTTGTGGTAGCAAACTCAATAAAAATCATCATGGAGCACAGCGATGCAACTCGAAATCCGCAACTATTACGAAGTTCTCTTAATGGAAATGTTATCCGATGAAGGCCTGATGGATGAATTGCCGGAGGATTATTTAGCCGATCTCTGCTGTGTGACACTCAATCAACTGCCCGTGCGTTATATCCGCCATTTAGTCGACACTTATTTCTTTGAAGATTATGATGAATTGCAGGAACTTAAACGCGAAATACAGGCTGCACTCGAAAAATCGCGAGCCTTTTTAAAACAGAATTTACAAAAAAGAATGCAGCAGGAAGAAGCCAACAGCTAAGTCATACGGTATAGGGCATCGCGACATCGATTTGCAACAAGGTTTTACGAGTAAATTCTGCAGTGTTGCTAAATGCTAAGCTGAGCAGTTATTGCTAATCGCTGAGTTAAAGATAAAGAAGATAGGAAAATGATGGGGAGATTTGGAGGTTCCCCTAGAGCCGACACCCCGGCACACGAGTCGCTTGCTGCGGTTGCTCCCTTCCGGGCCTGGCCGAGTTCACAAGTTATCATTGCGGGGGGACCCTAGGGTCACCATAACTTCAAGTGGATCACCAAAAGGATCATCACCGAACGACGCGGATTATCCCCTATGACCTTTATGGGATCAAGTGCTAATCCGCCCGTTTGATAAATATCCGGTTTAACTGGACAATCTATAGGCAAACCTAAGTATTGAAAATGATAAAAGCCTGCAAAGCAGGCTTTTTATTCGCTAAAAGACGTCAAGCTAACGCAAATGACTCAAGACAATGCCAAGGCGTTACAGCTTAATCATATGACGATTTTGCTCAATCAGCTTAGCACCGATCCCTGAGACATTTGCTAACTCATCAATAGTCTTAAATTGCCCATTTTGAGTGCGATAATCGATGATTGCCTGCGCTTTAGCGGCACCAATCCCCTTTAGCAGTTGTAATTGTTCAGTTGAAGCGGTATTGATGTTGACTTGAGCTGCGTCTGGCAATGCTTGTTTAGCATCGTTTGCCATATTTTTGGCCTCAGTTTTCGCTTGGTTTTGCACCTTACTCGCTTCTTTTACCGGATCAGCTGCCATTACTGGCAAGGTTAACAGGGCAGAAAATGCAATAGCAGATACCATCGCAGGTAAACTAGGTTTTAGTTTCATAATGCTTCCTCTCTCTCCTTGATATTCGGCCTTTCGTCCAACTTCCGTGGCCTCCAATCAAACATAGACGAAGCTTTTATGAATTTCCAAACGCCTAAGTACAAATATTACCTCTGGCTTAAATGTGTAACTTTAGAGCAATGAATTTACAGATAACAATGAAGAAAAAGGATGCGGTTAATGCATCCTTGTTATAAAAATTATCCATAACCAGCTAAACAATCGTTGCTAATGCCTGGCTTAAATCAGCAATAATATCGTCGCAATCCTCCAAACCGACAGAAATTCTCAGCAGATTATCCCCAATGCCCGCAGCTGCCCGCGCTTCTGGAGAATAAGGAGAGTGGGTCATTGAAGCCGGATGCTGAATAAGGGATTCCGCATCACCCAAACTAACCGCAATTGAAAATAATTTAAGCTTGCCAACAAACGCCATAGCCTGAGTAAAATCCGCAGCTAATTCAAAGGCGATCACCCCTCCTGCTCGCTGCATCTGCTGACCAATAAATTGATGACCCGAATGGGATTTAAGCCCTGGATAGTACACTCGCGTCACCGCAGGGTGTTGCTCTAAAAACTCAGCAACCCGCTGGGCACTCTCGCAATGGCGCTGTAAGCGCACATCGAGGGTTTTAAGGCCTCGTAGGATAAGCCAAGCATCATGGGGTGAGATCACTGCACCGATATCCTTTAGGATTTCATACTTCACTCTGTGAAGTTGCTCTTCGCTGCCACAGACGATGCCCGCAATCACATCTCCGTGACCATTTAAGTATTTAGTCGCGCTGTGCACCACTAAATCAATGCCTAGTGCAATCGGTTGCTGCAGTAGCGGCGTCATAAAAGTATTATCGACAATGCTAACTAATTGATGCCGCTTCGCAATATCGGCGATAGCCCTAAGATCAAACACCTGCAGATGAGGATTGACCGGCGTTTCACAAAAAATCACCCTAGTGTTCGGTTTGATTGCCCGCTCAATTGCCGCTAAATCGGTAAAGTCGACTAAGGTGACTTCGATGCCAAAACGGGCAAATTGGCTGGTCATAAGTGCAAAAGTGCACCCATATACCGCATTAGAAGCCACTAAATGATCGCCCATCTGCAAATTAGCGAGCAGCGCCGCCGACACCGCCCCCATACCTGACGCCGTTGCCGCCGCCGCTTCAGCCCCTTCTAAAATCGCCATTTTACGCTCAAGTTCGGCCACAGTTGGATTACCAAGACGGGTATAAATATAACCGGGCTCGTTACCCGCAAAACGCTCGCCACCTTGCTGCGCCGATTCAAATACAAAAGTTGCAGTTTGATAAAGTGGTGTGACTAACGAACCGAAGGCCTCTCGCTCATGTCCTGCATGAATGGCTTGGGTCGCCGCTTTCCACATCTTGCTCGATTCATCTTGCATTGCTTACTCCTTGTTATGCCATTACATCATTCGATTCTTGATTGATTGTTCGAGGAATGATGATTTGCTTGTGTTTTTAGTCCATATAGATAAGTTAATAAAACATTAGCCCTATCGAATAAGCACTAACATACCCTGCTGAACAGTTGAAACCAGTGCAACGGTGAAAATAGCAACAGAACCACTGTAACTAAGTTGTTACATTCAGCGTTTAGGGCAGAACATCGGCGATAAAAAATGCGCTAATGACAGAGTCATTAGCGCATTAGCATTTAGCCTAAAGTGCACTCGCGGTTTTGTGCATTCGGCTATGTTATTTGTCTTTTGCCGTTGAGCTGTTTTTTAGCTCAGCAGCCTCTAATTGGCTCTTAAGCGCATCACGCCCATCTTTGGTCAATAACTTACCAGCAAACTGCTTAAGCTCAATCAACAACTCTTGATGAACTTTCGATAATTTGGGGCGCTGCTCTTCCCTAAAACCGATAGGCCGACACAGTGCCATGGCCTGATATCCTAGGCGCGCCGTTAACAAACCGCCCCCTAATCCTTGGGCAAGCCGCGCGGATAATTTACCGGTCATCTCGACCGACAGCAATTGAGTTCCTAAGTCCGTGACTAACTCACTGGTGCCCGCATAAATAATATTAATCACTATGCTGCGAATGAGTTTAATCCGGCTCCAATAGCCTAACTCTATCCCATAACAGGCAGCGACATCACGCAGCATTCGCTGATTACGCCAAAGAATGATCGCCATATCCAATGCCGCAAGCGGGCTAGCAGCCAATAACACTGCTGATTCAGCCGCATATCGACGCACGACTTTTTTGGCGAGTTCATCCCGCTCCGTTAGGACTAAGTCCTCAAATAACAACACTTTTTCGGCATCGTTATGTTCATCTTTTAACGAGTGACGCAGCCGTTGTAATCCTTGGCTATCGGGGTAATGCCGTACAATATTATCGATAAAGCTATCTGCCTCACCCATTTGCATACTCAGGGCAAGCCTTGCACCTGTATCCTGGGTATCGGCAACCTGTTTTAAGCGTTTTAATTTTCGATACTCGCTAACGGCACCGACTATAGCCCAGCTCCCAACTAAACCAAGCACCACACCATAAAAACTAAATAGCCAAGGACTGGCAACCCAAGCATCCCGCAAACCAAGGCCTGTTTGCACTAGCGTGAGTAGTATTAATGCCATTAGTGATAAGCGTGCCAACCAAGACCAGCGGCGAGATTGATGTAATTTAGGGCGTATCGATGCCACATCTAACACCTGCGGTTGAGCTGCTAACGTCTCTTCAACAACGTCATCAATCGCCTTTATCGGGGTTTGTGGCGCAAACATTTGCGCACTTTTTAACTCATCTGTTGCAGACTGTAGTTTGACCTGTTCAGCATCAAATACTTGCTGCTTTTTAAGCGCTTGAGTTGTAATCGGAGCGACAGACTGCTGCGACTCATTTATTTGCGACTCAGTTGAATGTGGTAACGGGTCTTTTCTCATTCCAGTTTATCCCCTACAAGATACTGCAGAAGGTGATCAAGACGGATATGGTCAAAATGCACCGAAGATGGATCGAGATTACGGTTATCCGGCGGTGCAAAACCGAAAAAGTTAAAGCCTTGCTCACGCCAAAAAGTGGACTCAGGTAAGCGAGTGGGCACTTCGCCGGGAAACAGTGTCAGGGCTTGGCCATTCAATCCTGTGCCCTGCACGACTTCCACATCCCCATCTTGAGTGGTCACCATGCCGTGGCGCGTGGCCTTAATCGCACTAATGGCCATGGTTTCGACTTTACAACCATCAAAACTAGCAAAGTGCTTACTGTGCTTGAGCATATCCGTTAACAGCGACAACACATGACTTTGTTGATCCCGCGTGACATGGTCAACCTTACTGGCGGCAAAGAGCAAACGGTCAATCCGCGGCGCAAAAAGCCGACGTAAATAACTGGATTGTCCGTATTGAAAACTCTCCATAATGGCATTTAGCGCCGCGCCCATATCTTCAAATTGTGATTTGCCACGATTTAACGCACTGAAGCAATCAACGAGCACCACCTGACGATCAAACCCTGCGAAATGTTGTTTATAAAAAGGTTTAACAACCTTAGCGACATACTCTTGATAGCGCTTTTCCAGCACATGAAAAGCGCTGTGCTTCTCACTTTGTTTAAGGTTGCTCCACTGAGCATCAGTCACAGATAACAGCGGGAAAAACGCCAGCAGCGGTGCACCTTGCCACTCACCGGGTAATAACATACGCCCCGGTTGCGCTTGGTAATACCCCTGCACATGCACTAAATCCTGTAATAACTGCTGATATTGATCGGCAAGTCGTTTCAGTTCCGCTTCATCGGCCATCGCCGCTAAATTGAGTGCATTTAACGATGTTTCAAAACCAGCATATAAAGGTGAACTCTTCAAAACCGCAAGCCGTTGCTGCTGGGCAGTACACCACTCAATATAGTTTTGGCGCAGCATAGGTAAATCTAACAGCCACTCCCCTGGATAATCCACAATATCTAAATATAGCGTTGCGGTATCGGCAAACTTGGCGAGTAATCCCTTTTGCGGCCGATATTTAATCGCTAGACGCAACTCTGAAATGGTGCGAGTCGATTCAGGCCAAGTAGGAGGATTCGAAGTCAGCGCTAACATAGCGCCCTGATAATCAAAACTCGCGATTTCAAGATCCGGCTGCATCGCTCGCTTAACCCCAAGCAAACGTTGTTCACGGCTCACCTGCCAAAGAGGCAAACCATGTTGGCGAGAATGCGATTCAGATGATGCAGCACCGCTATTGAGTAATTGATTGACTAACCCTGTAATAAAAGCCGTTTTTCCCGCTCCCGATAACCCTGTTACTGCAAGTCGCAAATGCCTATCGGCCGTTCTGTGGAGCAAAGATTGACTCTTTTGCGTGATTTTGTGGATCGATACATCAAGCATTCCCATAAGGATTTCCCTAAATGTTGAATGAGATAACTATATACTGGAATCAACGAGAGATGACACTGGAATCAACGAAAGATAAAACAACAAGGGCGGACATGGCCGCCCTTTAGAGGGATTACAAGCTATTGATTTGTCTTTTTAAATCAAAATTGTCAGACGTCACATGGCGCTCAAGGTTTTGCAATCTCACCTCAAGGCTCCTAAACTGACGATTCACATCGCTTAGCGCCTGTTTAGCTGGCTCTCCCGACTGCCAAGGTTTCTTCTTCACTTCAATGTCATCCCTAACAGAGCTATTTTGAGGTTTGATATCGAGTATCACCCATAACGCCACATAGATGATAAAGACAACACCCGAACCACCTAATAGAAAGATAGAAACAGCAAGTACGCGTACTAACCAAGTTTCAATCGCAAAGTACTCAGCAATCCCTGCACACACTCCGGCGATTTTACCTGACTGGGGAATACGGTACAAAGTTCGACCACTAGATCCTCTCATGTTTCCCCCTCCATTCAGGCGATTCAGAATCGAGAATCGCCTCTAAGGTTTCGATACGCGCAGCCATTTTATCGGCTTTCGCAATCAAGTCATTCAGCTGTGAAAACTCTTCCTCAGTGAGTCCCTGGCTCACTTGTCGCTTACTGCGATAATGAAGAACTAACCATATAGGCGCCACCACTATCATAAAGATGATAATCGGAGCCATTAGTATGTCCATATCCATAACTCACCTCTAAAATGTTATTCTTTTGACTTTGTGGGAGCTTTGCCTTTCACTTTTGCCTTGAGCGCTTCCAACTCAGCATTGACTGAATCTTCAGCTTCTAATGCCGCAAACTCATCAGCTAAGGTTTTTTTGCTGCCAAGATCGTAGGATTCAACCTGCGCTTCTAATCCTTCAACACGGCGTTCATATTGCTCAAACTTAAGCATGGCATTATCAATTTTGCTTGAGTCTAACTGCTTTTTCACTTCTAAACGTGATGACGCAGTTTGAGTGCGCAAAATAATGGTCTTTTGGCGCGCTTTTGCATCTAACAGTTTTTCCTGTAACAGGCTCACTTCATCTTTTAAACGAGCGATATGCTCATCCAGCACTGCCAACTCTTGGTTTAAAGTATCCACTAAACCCGCCGCTTTTTGTTTTTCAACTAAAGCCGCTTTGGCTAAATCTTCGCGGTCCTTTGAAAGTGCCAGTTCCGCTTTATCCTGCCAATCCTGAACTTGCTCCTCGACTCGGCTGATACGGCGATGCAATTCTTTCTTTTCAGCCAATACCTTAGCTGAGGTTGAACGCACTTCTACCAGTGTATCTTCCATTTCTTGGATGATCAGGCGAACCATTTTTTCAGGGTCTTCGGCTTTGTCGAGTAATGCGCTGATATTAGAGTTAATGATATCGGCGAAACGAGAGAAAATACCCATAATGCTATCCTCAAATTGATGTTGGTCTCGCTTAAGGTAATACACTAACTGTGCCAACTTTTATTTATTATTTAAATTCAATTAGATAAACAAAATTTTAACTTTTCCTTTATTTTACAACGCAAGCCACTTATTATGATTTTCACCAAAATTTAGCGTTAAAGACTAAAAAATATCGTGGATAATAAATTTCAGCAAGACAATCTAATCGGTCAATCAAACGCCCTACTTGAAGTATTAGAGCACGTCTCACAAATCGCTCCGTTATCAAAGCCTGTACTGATCATTGGTGAACGAGGCACAGGTAAAGAGCTGATTGCCGAACGCCTACATTATCTGTCTAAGCGCTGGGATCAAAATTTTATTAAGCTAAATTGTTCATCTTTGAGCGAAAACTTGCTTGAAAGTGAATTATTTGGCCACGAATCTGGGGCCTTTACAGGTGCTAAAGGTAAACACGAAGGCCGTTTTGAACGGGCTGATGGTGGAACACTGTTTCTTGACGAGTTAGCCAATACCTCTGGATTGATTCAAGAAAAACTACTGCGAGTTATCGAGTACGGTGAATTTGAACGTGTCGGTGGCAGTAAAACCATTCAAGCGGATGTGCGCCTTATCTGCGCCGCCAACGAAGATTTACCCTCACTGGCCGAGGCCGGTGAATTTCGGGCCGACTTACTCGATCGTTTAGCCTTCGATGTGATCACACTGCCGCCACTACGTTGTCGTCCAGAAGATATCATGACATTAGCCGAATACTTTGCTGTGGGAATGGCTCGGCAACTCAAGCTCGAACTCTTTAGTGGCTTTAGTGCAAATGCCATCGAGCAGCTCATGAGTCATGACTGGCCCGGTAATATTCGTGAACTTAAAAACGTAGTTGAGCGAAGTGTTTACCGTAATTGCGGTGAAAATCGTCCCATCGAGCACATTATTCTCGACCCTTTCGCCTCCCCGTACCGGCCAACAACTCGAGTGCGCACTCTTGAGCGTCTGGTGGTGCCCACACCGCACTCAACCATCATAAGTCCTCCCACCATTACCGCACAAACCGATACAGATGTCGCTGCACCGAGTGAAGCGCCGTTAAATGACTTTAGTTTTCCATTAGACTTTAAAGAACAAACCGAGCGTTATGAGATGGAGCTTATTCAGCAAGCCTTATCGGCGAGCCAATATAATCAAAAGAAAACCGCTGAAATCTTGGGGTTAAGTTATCATCAGCTACGCGGCATTCTAAAAAAATACAATTTGCTCGATAAAGCATAAGCTGATTGCCCATGGGCGAGATGCACTGCTAAAATAGTCGTTCATAGTCGATAAAATAATGATTTATAAATGAGTGTGCTAATTAGACGCCTGTGCCTAGCAACTGCGGTATTCTGCATGAGTGGGTTGTTGGTTGCATGTGGCCCCCAACGACTTCCTTCTGGTTTGGTCTATTGTTCCGAAGGGAATCCCGAGTCTTTTAATCCGCAGTTGGTGACCTCAGGCACTACGATCGACGCCACTTCACACCTGATTTATAGCCGATTAGTAGACTATGACGCGCTCTCTGGTCAGTTGGTTCCGGCCTTGGCAACCAGTTGGGCTGAAAGTGATGATGGTCTTAGTTATCGTTTTACGCTCAGGGAGGATGTTAAGTTTCAGCATTCTTCCCGTTTTACGCCAAGTCGCTCATTTAACGCCGACGACGTACTGTTTTCCTTCAATCGAATTATCGATAAGCATCACCCTTACCATGGTGTGTCACGCACTGGTTATCCCTTTTTTCAAAGCATTGGTTTTTCTGAACAAGTTAAAAGTGTTGAAAAAATCAATGACTATGAAGTCATCTTTCGCTTAGCCCGTAAGGATGCTTCATTTTTATCGAATTTAGCGACTGACTTTGCCGTTATTCTCTCCAGTGAGTACGCCGAACAACAGCTTGCACTAGGTCACCCGGAAAATGTTGACCATTTTGCCATTGGTACAGGGCCTTTTACTTTAGTGCATTACGCCAAAAACGAATATATTCGCTATCGCCGTAATCCAGATTTTTGGGGAGAACCCGCCAATGTCGAGATGTTGGTCTATGATATCACCCCAAAAAGCACCGTGAGATTAGCAAAGTTAATCGCGGGTGACTGCAGTGTTTCAGCCCTGCCCAAAGCAGGGGAACTTCCCGTTATTAAGCAACATGAACAGCTCAATATCGAATCACAACCCGGCCTTAACGTAGCATTTTGGGCATTTAACACTCAAAAAGCGCCATTAAATGATGTTCGAGTTCGCCGCGCGCTCGCCCATGCGGTGGATAAACAAAATATCTTACGTGCTGTGTATCAAAACACCGCAATAGAGGCGATAGGCGTACTTCCACCAGCCTCTTGGGCCTACGACAGCAATAAGAAGCTACTCGATTATAATCCCCAAAAAGCCAGAGACCTGCTAAAAGAGGCGGGTATTAACAATCTCAGCATCGATATTTGGGCAATGCCTGTTGCGAGAGCTTATAATCCTAATGCACTGAAAACAGCTGAGTTAATTCAATCTGATTTGGCCAATATCGGTGTTAAGGTCAACATCATCAGTTACGACTGGAGTGTCTTTACCCAAAGATTAAGTCGAGATGAATACGATTCAGTGCTCATCGGCTGGAACGCCGATAACAGTGATCCCGATAACTTTTTCACGCCACTGCTTAGCTGCGCGTCGATGCAATCAAACAACAACCGCTCTCGCTGGTGCAATAAACAGTTTGATGCCATTCTAGACAGAGCAAGAGAAGTCTCAACACAAGCAGAGCGCAAGCAAATTTATCAAGAAGCCGAAGCATTCATCGCCGAGCAAGTACCAATGCTGAGTTTGGCTCATGCCAAACGGGTCGCTTTAACGCGTAATAATGTACATAATATGCAACTCACGCCTTTTGGCGGCATTTCCTTTACAAAAACCAGCCAAACCACACAGGAGACTAACTGATGTTAAGATACCTGTTACGGCGCCTCAATTTATTCCTAGCGACTTCACTCGTCATGATTGGTGTCCTATTTTATGCAACAGGTTTGTTCCCCATTGAACGCACCTTTGCCCTCACAGGAATACATTCACCATCGGCAGATCAGCTTGCCCAAATCGAACAAGACTATAAGTTAGATAGCAACAAGGCGTTGCAGTTTATTGCTTATTTACAGCAAAGGCTGAGTGGTAACTTAGGGGTTTCAGTGACCTCCCATCAAAGCGTTGCAGAGGAGTTAAGTACCGTACTCCCCGCCTCCTTCGAGCTCGCCGTCATGGCCGCGGTAATCGCCATTGGTTTAGGCGTACCTTTGGGCGTTTTGGCTTCACAAAGTCAGCATAAACTCACCCAAAATACCATTATGGCGATTACTCTTACGGGTTACTCTGTTCCAGTCTTTTGGTTGGGACTGTATTTATCGCTTTGGTTTGGTGTCGATCTCGGTTGGTTGCCAATATCGGGGCAACTCAATCTTTTATATGAGATAAAACCCGTCACTGGTTTTATGCTAGTCGATATCCTACTTTCTGATTCGGAATATCGCATATCGGCGTTTAAGGATGCACTGCTACACATTATTCTGCCAGCGACAACGCTCGCAGTACTGCCTTTTACTGTGGTAGTACGTAGCACACGTTCTGCAATGATGAATGTGATGAACCAAACCTTTATCCGCGCAGCCGAAGCCAGAGGTATGCACACCAATACCATTATTTTACGCCATGCCTTACCCAACGCGCTGATCCCTGTATTAAAGCACTTAGGTTTAATGCTAGGTGCCTTTGCTAGCTATGCTATTGTTGTTGAAGTGATATTTTCATGGCCAGGTGTAGGCTCTTGGTTAGTATCAGGGATTTATCAGCGGGATTACACGGTTATTCAAGGTGGAATATTGGCTGTCGCCTTGCTGATCATCTTTTTAAGTATTTTGATTGAAGTGCTACATACCGTCTTCAATCCATTAAGCAGAAAAGATCTTTATGCCTCCAGTTAAAATTTATCAGGAAGATCAAATTGCTTCCCCAATGATGCGGGTCTGGCAAAATTTTTCGGCAAACCCTTTTGCCTTGGCGGGATTGTGGACCATTATTTTTCTGCTGCTGCTCACCCTCTTTGGCCCAATGATTGCGCCTTTCGCACCAGAGGCTCAAGATCCACGCGCCCTATTGTTACCTCCCTCTTGGGATCCTTCCGGCACTGTGGCGCATTTTTTAGGCACCGACGATCTTGGCCGGGATATTTTTAGCCGCTTGCTACATGGCGCGCATTTAACCTTTGGCATGGCATTAATGATTGTCGGTACAGCTCTGTTTACTGGATTTATCATCGGCTCACTTTCCGGCATGATGCGTGGATTAAAGTCTAGTATTTTGGGCCATTTGCTCGATGCATTGCTGTCAATCCCTTCGCTTCTGATGGCGATTTTAGTGGTTGCCGTTATGGGGCCAGGACTTGAAAACGTGTTTTGGGCCGTAGGCATTGCCTTGACGCCACAGTTTGTCCGCTCTATTCATCAATCGGTCCATGAAGAATTACAAAAAGAATATGTTACCGCTGCCCGTTTGGATGGAGCCAATTCAATGCAGATTTTTTGGTATGTAATCATGCCAAACGTCTGGGAAGTGGTGATTATTCAAACCACGTTAGCCATTTCTGCCGCGATTTTAGATATTGCCGCCCTCGGCTTTTTAAGTCTTGGTGCTCAAGCACCTAGCCCAGAATGGGGCGCTATGGTGGCGCAAGGCATGGATAATTTATTGACCGCACCTTGGACTGTAACTATTCCAGGGCTAGCGATTCTTTTTAGTGTGCTTGCCATTAACTTGGTAGGCGATGGCTTGAGATCGGCGCTTGCGCCCATCAGAAACTAACCTATGCCATTACTCGACGTTAGAAACCTGACGATTGAACTCGACACGCCCCACGGCAAAGTGCGGGCTCTTGAGAAAGTAAGCTTGACCTTGAATGCGGGTGAAATCCACGGCCTAGTGGGTGAATCCGGCTCAGGCCGTAGTCTACTCGCCAGAGCTATTCTAGGGATCCCTGGCCCCAACTGGACCATTACTGCCGACCGCATGATGTGGGATGGTAACAATCTGATGGCCATGACCTCGAAGGAGCGCCGTAATCTGATGGGCTCAGATATGGCGATGATCTTCCAAGACCCATCAGGCAGCCTTGATCCTTCGCAAACCGTGGGTAGCCAGCTGATGCAGGCCATGCCTAAGAATCCTAAAGCTTATTTTTGGCAAAAGCACAAACATGCCAAACTCACGGCGCAAAAATGGCTACACAAAGTTGGCATTAAAAATCCGCAAAAAGTCATGTCTAGCTATGCATGGGAATTATCCGAAGGCGAATGCCAAAAAGTGATGATCGCTATGGCAATTGCCAACCAGCCTAGATTATTAATTGCAGATGAGCCTACAAACTCGATGGAGCTGAGTACTCAGGCACAGATATTTCGCCTACTATCACAGCTTAACCAACTGCAAAATGTGTCAATTTTAATCATCAGTCATGAGCTTGAGACCCTCGCCCAATGGTGCGATCACTTATCGGTACTCTATTGCGGCCAAGTGATGGAGTCAGGACCGACGGATGAATTGATTAATCAGCCCTATCATCCTTACACTAAGGCACTCTTGGATAATATGCCGGATTATTCGGGGATAGAGGCGCACAAGGCAATTATGCCAACACTGCCAGGCTCGGCGCCAGCACTCCAACATCTCCCCATTGGCTGTCGCTTAGGGCCAAGATGTCCTGAGGCGCAAAAGAAATGTGTTAATCAGCCAAGTTTGAGTCATTCAAGAGACCGCTACTTTGCCTGCCATTTCCCTTACCACGGTGAAACGACAAATGACGACTCCACTGCTTAAAGTTAACGATCTCTTTAAAAGGTATGATACTGGTTATAAAGGCTTTACCCGCCAATATAACGATGCCTTAGCCCCGGTTTCCTTTGAATTAAACCGCGGCGAAACCTTAGCTATTGTGGGTGAGGCAGGTTCAGGTAAAAGTACTCTTGCACGTATTTTAGTGGGCGCAGAACCGCGCAGCGGCGGTGAAATTTACTTCGAAGGCGAAGCCTTAGACAGCCGTAATATCAAACAACGCTGCCGCCTTATTCGGATGATTTTTCAAGATCCTAATACCTCGCTCAACCCAAGGCTCACCATTGGTCAATTACTCGATGAACCATTGCGCTTTAACACTCAGCTATCTGCCAAAGAGCGTAATTCTCAAGTAATTGAGACATTAAGGAAAGTCGGTTTATTACCTGAACATTCTGACTTTTATCCGCATATGATTTCTGAAGGCCAAAAACAGCGGGTTGCCGTGGCGCGGGCGCTAATGCTCAACCCCAAAATCATTATCGCCGATGAAGCGTTGACCGCTTTAGATCTGTCCGTACGCTCGCAAATCCTCAATTTGCTACTGAAATTGCAAAAAGACTTAGGATTGTCATATATTTTTGTGTCCCATAACCTCAATATTATTCGCCATGTTAGCGATAAAATTATGGTTCTTCATAAAGGCGTTATGGTTGAGAAAGCTCCCACAGAACAGATATTTAATTCACCGCAGCACGAATATACCCAAAGGCTTATTCAGGAGCAGAGCCTGTTTGTTCATAAGCGTTAAACTGCTCCAACCACTTAAATATTCAGGCAAATTGGCTAAAAATAGATGCCATTTAATCGCCGAAGTATTTATCCTATTGGTCATTTTGATAGAAGAAGCTTAAACATGATTATCAAACCCAAAATTCGTGGATTCATTTGTACCACTACTCATCCCGTTGGTTGCGAAGCTAACGTTCAAGAACAAATTGCCTTAACCAAAGCGAAGGGCAAAATCGCCAACGGGCCTAAAAAAGTCCTCGTTGTTGGTTCATCCAGTGGTTATGGCCTGTCTTCACGCATTGCCGCCGCCTTTGGTAGCGATGCAGCAACTATTGGTGTGTTCTTCGAAAAACCAGGTACTGAAACGAAACCCGGCACAGCAGGTTGGTACAACTCTGCCGCTTTCGACAAGTTTGCCAAAGCTGAAGGTTTGTACTCTAAGAGCATCAACTGCGATGCCTTTAGCCATGAAGCTAAACAAAAAGTCATTGAGCTAATCAAGCAAGATTTAGGTCAAGTGGATATGGTGGTGTATTCATTAGCATCACCTGTGCGCAAACTGCCAGATTCTGGCGAACTAGTACGCTCTGCGCTCAAACCAATCGGTGAAGTGTATACAGCGACCGCCGTTGATACCAACAAAGACTGCATTATCGAAGCCACTGTCGAACCTGCGACTGAGCAAGAAATTGCCGATACAGTCACAGTGATGGGCGGCCAAGATTGGGAATTGTGGATTAACGCGCTCGCCGAGGCTGGCGTATTGAGCGACAACTGCAAAACCGTTGCCTATAGCTATATCGGTACTGAGTTAACTTGGCCAATCTACTGGCATGGCGCATTAGGTAAAGCCAAAATGGACTTAGACCGTGCTGCAAAAGCCTTAAACGATAAGCTCTCAGTGACAGGCGGTAGCGCCAACGTTGCCGTGCTCAAAAGCGTTGTAACCCAAGCCAGCTCAGCCATCCCAGTGATGCCACTGTATATTGCAATGGTGTTTAAGAAGATGCGCCAAGAAGGCCTGCACGAAGGCTGTATGGAGCAAATCTATCGCATGTTCAGTGAGCGTCTGTTCCGTGCCGATGGTGCAAAACCTGAGACCGATAGCGATAACCGTCTGCGTTTAGACGATTGGGAACTGCGCGAAGATATCCAGCAGCATTGCCGTGATCTGTGGCCACAAGTGACCACTGAAAATCTATCAGAGCTGACCGATTATCAAGAATATAAAGCCGAGTTTATTAAACTTTTCGGCTTTGGTATTGAAGGCATCGACTACGACGCTGATGTGAATCCGTACGTTGAGTTCGATGTGATCGAGCTGTAATCGTCAAGATTACACCTTGCTTTTAAACGCCATCCTCGGGTGGCGTTTTTATTTGCTGCAACCCCATGGCAATAGGCTAGAATAGCATGACCATTCAACACTAAATAAGGATAAAGAATGAAGATCAGTGCACGGAATACCCTAAGTGGCACTATTACCGCTATCGAAATTGGCTCTGTAAACAACGAAGTCACTATCGAACTGGCACCGGGCGTAGTGTTAACCTCCGTCGTAACTAAAGCCTCCTGTGAGCGTTTAAACTTGAAGGTGGGTGATTCGGCTTACGCACTCATTAAAGCCAGCAGCGTGATGATTGGCGTGGATGATTAAGCTGCTGAAATAGCGCCCATATCGTTTGATAACGCACAAACAAAAAGGCCAAGTAAACACTTGGCCTTTTCTATTTGATTAGCAAAACACTTTATATTTGCTTGCGAACATAAGGGATAGACTGAGTTATCCCTTATCACCATTAACCTTCTACAGGGTAATGGATTTTTGCGTTCGCTTTCAGTGACTCGATCAAACCGCGGTAATCCGCTTCGCTGTATTGTGCATTTAGGCGTTGTTTTAGTGCATTGACTAACTCATCACTAATAGACTCAGCCGCGTTCACTTTGTCCAGTGCAATCACAGCATAGCCATTTGCTAAAGCGACAGTATCAACCACAGGTGCAGCACTCGGCGTTGGCATTTGGAAGGTTTTTGTCACAATGGCCGCGTCTAAATCCTGTGCACCACGCCCCAATTTAGCCTTAGCGATTAAGCTCACATCAGCAGCGCCAGCTTTCACTTGCGCCATTAACTCTTCTGCTTTAGCACGTGCTGCTGCGTTCGCTTGATCTTGCTTTAAACGCTCTGCGATGTCGGCCTTCACTTCGGCTAATGGCATAGTGCCCGCATCGTGATGTTCTTTCATGCGAATAACCACTACGTGATTCGGTTCAAGCTCAATCACTTCACTATTTAGCCCTTGGCGCATCACTGAGTCTGAAAATGCTGCTTTTACTACATCAGGCTTGTTCAATGCCGCTGGCACATCATCACGCGAAAATAGCGGCGTTGTCTTAATCTCAACACCCACCACTTTTGCAGTTTCGGCTAAGGTATCAGGCACTTCGTAACTGGTATCGGCCAGTTTGCTCTGCAAGCTATAGAATTGATCTACCGCTTTTTTCTCTTGTAACTGAGCAATAATCTTAGTTTTAACGTCAGCAAAGGGCACTGTGGTACCAGGCTGAACGTCTAACAGTTTGATGGTGTGGAAACCAAAATCTGTTTTGACGACAGCTGAGTGTTGGCCTTTTTGCAGAGCAAAAAGCGCAGCATCGAATGAGGGGTCCATCACACCGGGCTCAAACCAGTCTAATTTTCCGCCCTGCTCTGCACTTAAGGTATCTTCAGAATTGGCTTTGGCTAACTCAGCAAAATCAGCACCGTTATCTAACTGCTTGGCTAAATCTTCAGCCTTGGCTTTCGCAGCGGCTTCATCGCTACCTGGGCCAATCAGAATGTGCGCGGCTAAACGTTTCTCGTTAGACACATATTGCGTCTTATGCTCATCGTAGTAAGCCTGAGCTTCTTCTTCGGTCACTTTGCTGTCTTTGGCAAAATCAGCCGCGTTTAACTCAACATATTCTAAACTCACCTTCTCTGGGCTCATAAACTGGCCCTGGTTGGCGTCATAGTAGTTTTTTACTTGCTCGTCTGTCACAGAGGCATTGGCAAGGTATGGCGCAGAGTCCACCACTAAATAACGAATGTCGCGAGTTTGGCCTTGCAGCTCAGCTAATTGTTTAGCTTCACCGGGTAATACAAATTCAGTGCCCACTAACGCAGCTGTTAACTGACGACGAGTCATATCGACACGCATCATGCTTCTAAAGGTTTGTGGCTGATAACCTAACTGACGCAAAATAGCCTGATAACGGTCGTTATCAAATTTACCGTCAGTTTGGAAAGCGGGTTCAGATTTAATCGCTGCAATAATTTGTTCGTCAGAAACACGTAATCCCATCGCAGCGGCAGCTTGATCGATCAGTTTGTCTGCCACTAGACGCTCGAGAACGCTCTGCTTAATGCTTTCTAGGTATCTTTCGTCCGCAGATAGGGCAGCAAACATTTCGCCCAGTTGTTGTTCCATACGAGCGCGTTCGCTCTGGTAGGCTTGTTCTAACTCGGCTTTAGTGATCTTGTCACCGTTGACTTCTGCGGCAGGTACATCGGAAGTTGAGCCTAAATAGCTACTCACCCCTGCAAATGCAAAAGATAAAATCACAAGTACGAGAATGCCTTTAGCAATCACGCCTTGCGAACCATCGCGGATCTTTTCTAACATCAGATATCTCGCTCGTTGCGATTAACAAAATAAAAAGGCGCATCAGCTTGAGATGCGCCTTTCTGTAATTAATAGGGATTATTCAGACGCTACCACTGGTAAGTGCTAAAACCCCGAGTAATGGTAGAAATTGACCTTCAAAATCCATTACTTTCAATTCGTAAAAAGCACTGTTTAAACAGTGCTTATCATTACGAACGCCTTACAAAGGCTGCGATATCAAAAATTAATTGACAGCGTCTTTCAGAGCTTTACCCGCTTTAAAAGCTGGGATCTTTGCTGCTGCGATTTTGATTTCTTCACCCGTTTGTGGGTTGCGGCCAGTGCGTTCAGCGCGCTCACGCACTTCAAAAGTACCAAAACCAACAAGAGAAATTTTATCGCCTTCTTTCAAACCTTCAGTCACAGCTGCGATAAAAGAATCCAGTGCACGGCCGGCAGCGGCTTTAGAAATGTCAGCACCAGAAGCGATTTTCTCGATTAGTTCAGATTTGTTCATGTCATCCCCTTGAATGTAATTTTTTTGCGCCGCAACCAAATCCGTCTCTAGAGCGGTCTGCGGAGGCTTTTATAACAAGCTTGAATTCAAAGTTCAAGCTGAGTTCGAAAACCAAAGAAATAAAACTAGATACAGCTCAAAGCCAGTTGCCCCAAGGGCTTGGAGCAGCTGGCTCTCCACTGACCTAGGCTACCACAGGTCTGCGCTTTGTTAAGCCCCTTTTTTCATTTTTTTTAACGTCATAGCGCATTTTCTTGCGTTATGCCAAGTTTTTAACCACTTCGAAGCCTTCAACGGGTCTTTCTAGCGCCAGTTTTAACACTTCGTCGACCCAACGCACAGGGCGAATTTCTAAATCGGCAATGACATTGGCAGGAATTTCTTCCAGATCACGCTCATTTTCTTTTGGAATAAGCACCAATTTAATGCCACCGCGATGTGCTGCCAGCAGTTTTTCTTTTAAACCACCGATAGGTAACACTTCACCGCGTAAGGTAATTTCACCCGTCATCGCCACATCGGCACGCACAGGGTTACCCGTTAAGCTAGACACTAATGCAGTACACATTGCAGCACCTGCGGATGGACCATCCTTAGGCGTTGCTCCTTCTGGTACGTGCACATGGATATCACGCTTCTCATAAAAGTCGCCGTTGATACCTAATTGTTCCGCACGGGCGCGAACAACTGTCATCGCCGCTTGAATCGACTCTTGCATCACATCGCCAAGTGAGCCAGTGTAGGTCAACTTGCCTTTGCCGGGCACTGAAGTCGCTTCAATGGTGAGCAAATCACCACCCACTTCAGTCCAAGCCAACCCTGTGACTTGACCGATTTGGTTGTTAGATTCCGCCTTGCCATAGTCAAAACGCTGCACACCGAGGAAAGACTTGAGATTATCCGCGGTGACTGTAACTGACTTGATGGATTTATCCAGCAGGATCATTTTCACGACCTTACGGCAAATCTTAGACAACTCACGTTCTAGCGCCCGCACACCCGCTTCACGGGTGTAGTAGCGGATGATGCCGACTATCGCACTGTCTTCGATATGAATTTCATTCGCTTTAAGGCCGTTACGCTCGATTTGCTTCGTCAATAAATGCTGCTTAGCGATATTGAGTTTTTCATCTTCGGTATAACCCGACAGACGGATCACTTCCATACGATCTAAAAGTGGCCCCGGTATATTCATCGAATTCGAGGTCGCCACGAACATTACATCGGATAAGTCGTAGTCGACTTCGAGGTAATGGTCGTTAAAAGTCGCGTTTTGTTCAGGATCGAGCACCTCTAATAGTGCTGATGCTGGGTCGCCACGCATGTCCGAACTCATTTTGTCGATTTCATCCAGCAGGAATAAGGGGTTTTTCACGCCCACTTTGGCCATTTTTTGGATGATTTTACCTGGCATAGAGCCAATGTAGGTGCGGCGATGTCCGCGAATTTCCGCTTCATCACGCACGCCGCCTAAGGCAACACGCACATACTTACGACCCGTCGCCTTGGCAATCGATTGACCGAGTGAGGTTTTACCTACACCTGGTGGTCCAACTAAACACAGGATTGGCCCTTTCAGTTGACGTACACGGCTCTGCACCGCCAAGTATTCCAGAATGCGATCTTTAACTTTCTCTAAACCATAATGGTCAGTATCGAGCACTTCTTGGGCTTTCGCTAAATCACGTTTGATTTTAGAGCGTTGACTCCAAGGCACAGACGTCATCCAATCCACATAGCTACGAACCACGGTCGCTTCGGCAGACATCGGCGACATCATACGTAATTTGTTCAGTTCAGCGACCGCCTTTTCTTTGGCATCGCTTGGCATATTGGCTTCTTCAATCTTACGATTTAAGACTTCAAATTCGTCATGGCCTTCGTCTAAGTCACCCAATTCTTTTTGGATGGCTTTCATTTGCTCGTTCAGATAGTACTCACGTTGGCTCTTTTCCATCTGCTTTTTAACGCGGGTGCGGATGCGTTTTTCAACCTGTAACAGGTCAATTTCCGACTCCATCATCGCCATTAAATATTCAAGACGTTCGCCAATATTGGTCATCTCAAGGACGGATTGTTTGTCCTCAAGCTTAAGCGGCATGTGAGCCGCCATAGTGTCAGCAAGGCGCGCCGCTTCATCGATACCAGACAGTGAGGTTAAAACCTCTGGCGGGATCTTCTTGTTGAGCTTGATATAGCCTTCAAATTGGCCAATCGCGCTACGAACCAAGACTTCCTCTTCTTTGTCTTCTAAAGGCTCAGATTCGAGATATTCAGCCTTAGCCACAAAGAAATCTGCTTCTTGGGTATAACGCGTAATACGGGCGCGGCGACCACCTTCGACCAGCACTTTGACTGTACCGTCTGGTAGTTTCAGCAGTTGCAGAATAGATGCCACTGTACCAACGTCAAAGATATCGTCTTTGGTCGGCTCATCTAACTCAGCATCACGCTGAGCAACTAAAATAATTTGCTTATCCTGGGCCATTGCCGTTTCGAGACAACGAATCGATTTTTCTCGGCCAACGAACAACGGAATTACCATATGGGGATAGACCACCACATCTCTCAGTGGCAGCACGGGGAGTTCGATATGCGCTTCACGCTCTAAGGTCATAGTTCGATTCCGTTTAAATAAAAGGGATTTGTTAAGGAGTATATTGGGGCGGTTTAGGCCCTTTCAATGGTCAATACGAAAAAAGGAGTCCATTGGACTCCTTGATTTTCAGTTTATTAGCTATCTGTACAATTATTGTTCGCCAGAAGCCGCCTGTGCTTCATTGCGCTCATAAATCAGAATCGGTGCAGACTCACCATTAACCACTGACTCATCGACAACCGCTTTCACTACACCTTCTATCGATGGGATATCATACATAGTATCAAGTAAGATACCTTCTACGATGGAGCGTAAACCACGGGCACCTGTTTTACGTGACATGGCTTTATGGGCAATCGCTTTAAGTGCATCTTCGCGAAACTCTAATTCAACACCTTCCATCTCAAACAGTGCGTTGTACTGCTTAGTTAAGGCATTTTTAGGCTCAGACAGAATTTGCACTAATGCATCTTCATCCAATTCAGTTAGTGTAGCAACGACTGGTAGACGGCCGATAAACTCGGGGATCAAGCCGTATTTAACTAAATCGCCTGGCTCAACTTGAGACAGGGTTTCAGATATCGTTGCTTTATCTTTTTCGCCTTTAACTTGCGCACCAAAACCGATACCCGAACCAACATGAGCACGTTGCTCAATCACCTTTTCAAGACCCGCAAATGCACCACCACAGATAAACAGGATCTTAGAGGTATCTACCTGTAAGAACTCTTGCTGTGGATGCTTACGACCACCTTGGGGTGGAACCGCGGCAACCGTACCTTCGATAAGTTTCAGCAGCGCTTGCTGCACGCCTTCACCCGATACATCACGGGTAATCGATGGGTTATCTGATTTACGGCTGATCTTGTCGATTTCGTCGATATACACGATACCACGCTGCGCTTTCTCAACGTCGTAATCGCACTTTTGCAGCAGCTTTTGAATGATGTTTTCAACGTCTTCACCCACATAACCGGCTTCAGTTAAGGTGGTAGCGTCTGCCATAGTAAATGGGACATTCAATGAGCGCGCGAGCGTTTCGGCCAGCAGTGTTTTACCACTGCCCGTTGGACCAATCAGCAGAATGTTGCTCTTACCCAATTCCACCCCATCTTTAGGGGATGAATTTCTCAGACGTTTATAGTGATTGTATACCGCAACAGAAAGGACTTTTTTAGCTCTGTCCTGCCCAATGACATAATCATCTAAATGTGCACGCAACTCATGTGGCGTGGGTAATTTATCATTATCACGCTTGGGGGAGATTTCTTTAATCTCTTCACGAATGATGTCATTACATAACTCGACACATTCGTCGCATACATATACTGATGGGCCTGCAATCAGTTTTCTGACTTCATGCTGGCTCTTACCGCAAAAAGAGCAGTACAGCAATTTACCGCTGTCACCATTATTTTTGTTGTCGCCCATTAATTACCTCATTTGCAGTCTGCTCTACTGCTTATCTTAAACTTGTTCACTTTAAACTCAGCGTTGCTTTACAGAGCATAGCCCAGTCAAAAGTAAAAATCAGCTGCGTTTAGTCATCACTGCGTCAACTAAACCATATTCCACAGCTTGAGTAGCGCTCATGAAGTTATCGCGATCAGTATCACGCTCAATTACTTCGAGTGGCTGGCCCGTATGCTCTGACAGCATCAGATTTAGTTTATGCTTGATGCCTAAGATTTCTTGGGCATGAATAGCAATATCAGAAGCCTGACCTTGGAATCCACCCAGTGGTTGGTGGATCATCACGCGAGAATTAGGTAAGCAGAAACGCTTGCCCTTTTCACCGCCAGCT
Organism: Shewanella sp. MM_2022_3; assembly: GCF_022557375.1. Lineage (NCBI taxonomy): Bacteria > Pseudomonadati > Pseudomonadota > Gammaproteobacteria > Alteromonadales > Shewanellaceae > Shewanella > Shewanella sp. MM_2022_3. Next base: position 35,632 of record NZ_JAKZGV010000012.1, on the reverse strand, counting down.
AATAAAAACGCGCCCATACTGGCCGCTTGACCAATACACACCGTACTCACATTAGGCTTAATAAATTGCATGGTATCGTAAATCGCCATGCCCGCGGTGACTGAACCACCGGGTGAGTTGATATATAAAAAGATATCTTTATCTGGGCTTTCTGATTCGAGGAATAGCAACTGCGCCACAATCAGATTCGCCATATGCTCTTCAACTTGACCCACTAAAAAGATAATCCGCTCTTTTAACAGACGAGAATAAATGTCGAATGAGCGTTCACCCTTAGCAGTCTGTTCGATCACCATAGGCACTAAAGCACTTTGTATGTCTGACGCATTATGCATTATTCATTTCCCTAAATAAAAATGGCTCGCATGAGGAGCCTCATACGAGCCATTATAAATGGCGAACTGCCAATCAAGTCAAGCTTAGCTTATGCGCGACCTGTAGCCTTGTTCATAAATTCTTCAAAAGCGACTTCTTTTTCGGTCACTTTGGCTGTTTTAAGCAGTGCTTCAACAGCTTGCTCTTCAAGCGCAACGTTGCGCATGTTTTGCATCAGCTCTTTATTGCTGTTGTAATACGCAATCACTTCACTTGGATCTTCATAAGCAGAAGCCATAGAAGCGATTAAGCCTTGTACACGCTCATCTTCCGCTTTCAGCTCGTTAGTCTTGATGACTTCGCCTAATAACAGACCGATCTTCACGCGACGAGCTGCTTGCTCAGTGAATAATTCAGCTGGCAGTTCAGGCATGTTCGCCGTTTGACCGCCGAAACGTTGCATCGCTTGTTGACGCAATACGTTAACTTCACCATCGATCAGTGCTTTTGGCAGTTCGATGTCATTGTTAGCTAATAAACCTGCGATCACTTGCTCTTTCACATTAGCTTTTAACGCTTGCTCAAGCTCACGGTTCATGTTCTTACGGATTTCAGCTTTAAGGGCTTCTAAACCACCTTCGCTGATACCGAATAATGCTGCAAACTCATCGTTTACTTCAGGTAAGTTAGCCGCTAATACTTCAGTTAAGGTGATAGCAAACTTAGCTGCTTTACCTTTTAAGTTTTCAGCGTGATATTCTTCAGGGAAAGTCACGTCGATAACGAACTCTTCACCGGCTTTGTGACCTAAGATACCCGCTTCAAAACCTGGGATCATACGGTTACTACCTAATTGCAGTTCGAAATCTTCAGCTTTGCCGCCTTCGAATTCAACACCATCAACTGAACCCACAAAGTTCATTTTCACTTTGTCGCCGTCAGCTGCTTCACGCTCAACAGCGGCGAAAGTCGCGTGTTGCTTACGTAAAGTTTCGATCATGCTGTCTACATCAGCATCGGTTACAGAGGCTTTTGGTTGCTCTACTTCGATTGCATCTAAACCTTTCAACTCAACTTCTGGGTAGATTTCGAAAGTTGCTACGAATTCGAATTTTTCACCGTCAGTTGCACCTGGAACGAAAGTTGGTGCACCTGCTGGGTTTAATTTCTCAGCGATGATCGCTTCGATAAAGTTACGTTGCATCACTTCACCAGTGATGTCTTGACGAATAGCTGCGCCATAACGTTTGTTGATTACAGTAACAGGCACTTTGCCAGGACGGAAACCTGGGATACGAGCACGCTTAGCTTCACGTTGTAAACTGTCTTTAACCAGTTTTTCAATTTGTTCAGCAGGAACAGAAATGGTCAGGCGACGCTCTAGGCCTTGGGTTGCTTCAACAGAAACTTGCATTGTTTTACCTCGAAATTTGTCTAACGTCCTTTGTAATAGTCGAATCTTCAACTATTCAGGTATTCGTTTCTTGATCATTAAATTTGACTACAATGCCCACCACTACTGGCTTTTGGCACAGGTCGCTGTTAGTTGATATCTATCAAGACGCGACATTATAGCCACCGTTTTGTGCAGAGTCGAGCCTCAACGGCCGAATCTAGGGTATAAAAAAAGCGACCAGAGGTCGCTTTTTTTATTTTGTACTCAAAGTACTAAAAATGGGGTGACTGATGGGGCTCGAACCCACGACAACCGGAATCACAATCCGGGACTCTACCAACTGAGCTACAATCACCACTGAAACTGGTACGCCCGGCAGGATTCGAACCTGCGACCACCCGCTTAGAAGGCGGGTGCTCTATCCAACTGAGCTACGGGCGCATGGTCTACAGATTACTCTGCATCCTAACCGGCGTTGGATAGCATTTGGCTATCCATGCTACTCGCTCATGTAAACACTCGAGCAAATAACAATTAAAGTGGTCGGTGATAGAGGATTCGAACCTCTGACCCTCTGGTCCCAAACCAGATGCGCTACCGGACTGCGCTAATCACCGAAGGTCTTACTATATTTGGCATTAACTCAGAGGGTTTCCTCTGCTCCGCGCTCATCCAAAATCTGGATTCATTACACGATTGCGCTAATCACCAAAAAAGTTTTCAAAGCAAATCAACACATCTGCTTGAGAACGGAGCGCATCTTAGCCCCTCACTTTGCACCCGTCAACGATTTTTTTAACCGTTCATGCTAGATGCTGAATTATCAGTCGAATACGCTTTTTTTTATCCATTTCACGACGGCATTTGCCATGACACACCCGCTACGCCCTGTTAAAATAGCCGCGATTGCCAATCTCTGTGTTAACTACCGTTTTAACCATCGCCAATATAAAGGATATCCTACACCCATGACAGCCCAAATAATCGACGGCAAGGCGATTGCTCAATCCATCCGCACTCAACTGCGCGAAAAAGTTACCGCCCGTAAAGAGGCTGGACAACGCGTACCAGGTTTAGCCGTGATTCTCGTGGGAGCAGACCCCGCCTCTCAGGTTTATGTTGGTAGTAAACGTAAAGCCTGTGAAGAAGTGGGATTTATTTCTCGCTCCTACGATCTCGATACCAGCTGCAGCGAAGCAGAACTCTTAGCCTTGATTGATCAACTCAACGATGACCCTAACATTGATGGGATATTAGTGCAGTTACCATTACCGGCCCATATCGAAGACTCTAAAGTGATCGAGCGCATTCGCCCCGATAAAGATGTCGATGGTTTCCACCCGTATAACGTTGGCCGTTTAGCACAGCGTATTCCCGTATTACGCTCTTGCACGCCGATGGGCATTATGACACTCATTAAATCCACTGGCGTCGATACTTATGGCTTAGATGCGGTTGTCGTTGGCGCCTCGAACATTGTCGGCCGACCAATGACACTCGAGCTACTGCTTGCGGGCTGCACCACCACAACTTGCCATCGTTTTACTAAAAACCTCGAACAAAAAATTCGCCAAGCCGATTTAGTGGTGGTTGCCGTGGGTAAACCTGGCTTTATCCCCGGTGAATGGATTAAACCCGGCGCCATCGTTATCGATGTGGGTATCAACCGCTTAGAAAATGGCACCTTAGTAGGCGACGTGCAATATGATGTTGCTGCGCAAAACGCTAGCTTTATCACACCTGTACCTGGCGGTGTGGGACCAATGACCATAGCCAGTCTTTTAGAAAACACCTTGTATGCCGCCGAGCAATATCACGACTAGGTTCTAGGTTCTAGGTTCTAGGTTCTAGGTTCTAGGTTCTAGGTTCTAGGTTCTAGGTTCGGCAAGCATAAAAAAACCTGCATAATGCAGGTTTTTTATTGGCTGAAGATTTTTTGATTAAAGACTATCGCTAATTAAGCCTATTTCTTACGCCAAGTGGTGCCACTTGGGCCATCCTCTAAGACCACACCAAGCTCATTTAAACGATTACGCGCCACGTCAGCCGCTGGCCAATCTTTTTCACTGCGAGCGCGGTTACGTTCAACGATCAATGCTTCAATCTCTGCAACTTCATCGTCACTGCCCTCACCTTTAAAGAAGGCATCGGGAGATTGATGCAGTAAGCCCAGCACATCAGCAAGTTGTTTCATTGACACGGCTAATGCAGAAGCCTCTGCCATATCAGTGAGTTTCAGACGGTTGATCTCACGCACCATATCAAACAGCACTGAATAGGCTTCAGGGGTGTTAAAGTCATCGTCCATTGCCGCTTTAAACTTAGCAACAAACTCTTCGGCAGGTGCTGGCGCTACAGTCAGGTCAACATCTTTAATCGCAGTATATAAACGCTCTAACGCCGCACGCGCCTGCTTGAGGTTTTCCTCAGAGTAGTTGATTTGGCTACGATAGTGACCCGATAGCAGGAAGTAACGCACGGTTTCTGCATCGTAATGACTTAATACATCACGAATGGTGAAGAAGTTGCCTAAAGATTTAGACATTTTTTCGCGGTCGATCATCACCATGCCAGTGTGCATCCAATAATTCACATAAGGCGTGTCATGGGCGCAGCAAGACTGGGCAATTTCATTCTCATGGTGTGGAAACTGTAAATCTGAGCCGCCACCGTGAATATCGAAATGCAGACCTAAGTGCTTGCTATTCATCGCCGAACATTCGATATGCCAGCCTGGTCGACCCGGTCCCCATGGCGATTCCCATGTAGGCTCACCTGGTTTAGACATTTTCCACAGCACGAAATCCATTGGATTTTGCTTATTATCATCAACCTCAACCCGTGCGCCAGCCTGTAATTGCTCCAGATTCTGGCCAGATAGGCGACCGTATTCAGGAAAAGAGGCCACACTAAACAGCACATCGCCATCGGCAGCAATATAAGCATGACCACGGGCCAGTAGTCGCTCAACCATATCGATGATTTCGGCAATGTGCAGTGTGGCACGCGGCTCAAAATCAGGGCGTTTCATATTCAGCGCATCGAAATCCTTGTGCATTTCACCAATCAAGCGATCGGTTAATGTATTGCAGTCTTCTTGGTTTTCGTTAGCACGCTTGATGATTTTGTCATCAATATCGGTGATGTTGCGCTGGAAATTCACTTCATAACCCGCGTAACGCAGGTAGCGAACAATCATATCGAAGGAAACAAAAGTACGCCCATGGCCAATATGACAGAGATCGTAAACGGTCACGCCACATACATACATCCCAACTTTTCCGGGATTAATAGGCTTAAACTCCTGTTTTTGGCGGGTAATACTGTTGTAAATCTTCAACATCGGTATTCTCTTCAAAGATAGATTCAAGTGTAAAATCAAGGGGTCAGTCTACCACGCTGACGAGGGTTTTGAATACTGCACTTTGCGCGCAATCCGAGATAAGTTAGAATCGCGCCACTATTTACTGAGAGTATGAAAACATGATCACATTACACACTAATTTTGGCGACATTAAACTGCAACTGAACGCCGAAAAAGCCCCGCTGACCGTGGCAAACTTTATGAAATATGTTGACGAAGGTTTCTTCGACGGCACCATTTTCCACCGTGTAATTGACGGCTTTATGATCCAAGGCGGTGGTTTTACCGCTGAAATGAGCCAAAAACGTTGCCATGAGCCAGTGAAAAACGAAGCCAACAACGGTTTATCAAACCGTACTGGTACTATCGCGATGGCGCGTACTTCAGATCCACACTCAGCGACGGCTCAGTTTTTCATCAACGTCAACGATAACACCTTCCTCGATTTCAAATCTGAAAGCATGCAAGGTTGGGGTTACTGCGTATTTGGTGAAGTGGTTGAAGGCATGGACATCGTTGAAAAAATCAAAGCTGTCAGCACTGGTAACCGTGGCATGCACCAAGATGTGCCATTAGAAGCGGTTGTGATTGAAAAAGTAAGTGCGGCCTAATTCCCTAGGATGCGGACCTTATTTATTGGCGATCTGCACTTAAGTGCCGATCGCCTCGATATCACCCAAGCCTTTAATCGTTTTCTCGATACCGAACTTGATGATGTAGATGCTCTCTATATTCTGGGGGATCTGTTTGAGGTATGGGTCGGCGACGATTTAGCCGCACCTTTTGCCCTCGAATTAGCGCGCAAGCTCAAACAAGTATCCCAAAGATTGCCCATCTACTTTATTCACGGTAATCGAGACTTTATGTTAGGCAAACAATTTGCCGATGCTGCGGGTATGCAAATGTTGCCCGAAGTCAAATGCTTAGATCTCTATGGCGTTAACACGGTTATTTTGCATGGCGATAGCTTGTGCACCTTAGATAAAGCCTACCAACGCTTTCGCAAACTACGTAGTTTTGCCTTCGCCCGTTGGCTTTATAGCTGTTTGCCGAAGAAAAAACGTCAAGCAATCGCCAATAAAATCCGCAGTAACAGCCAAAGCAGTAATCAGCAAAAAAGCTATGTGATTATGGACGTAGAACCCAGTGCGGTGAATGCGTTATTTGCTCAAACCCACAGCAAACAGATGATCCACGGTCATACCCATAGGCCTGCTATCCATGAATTAAACAATGGCTGCAAACGGATTGTAGTCGGTGATTGGTACGAGCAAGGCAGCGTGTTAGTGGTCAGCGCCGACGGCGTGGAGCTAAAAAGCCTGCCCTTCGACGCCAGCTAAGCACCTATAGCGTCTTCACCATTAACACATCTACCACTAAGGCCTCATACCTGAATATGGTTGAGGCCGCTACTTATCTTTCCCGCTGGGCAACTAAGGGTTGACCACTGTGGAAATGAAACTCGTCATCGGGCGCCATAATCAATTCGGCTTCTCTCTCGCCAAAATAAGCAACTCGCTCGCTGATATCCTCGGTCGATACTAACTGTGCCAGCTTAAGATAATCCTCAAAATGACGCGCCTCTGAGCGCAATAAAGATATATAAAACTTATTTAATTCAGCATCTAAATAAGGCGCTAATTTGGCAAAACGCTCACAGGAGCGCGCCTCAATGTATGCACCCACAATCAACTTATCCCGCAGAATATCCTTCTCATGGGTGGTCACGTGGCTCATCATCCCTTTTGCGTAACGCCCAGCACGAATATTACGATATGGGATTTGCCGTGCGTGCATCAGCTCCAGCACTTGCTCAAAATGATGGAATTCTTCTTTTATCAAACGGATCAGGGGTGGGATCAGATCCTGTGCAAAAGCAAAATGTTGATTCGGCTGTAGATTGGCTACCAACTCGTTCTTTTTGACATCACGAGCCAAAAACTGCTCGATATCGCGATCCTTATGATAAACAAATTCCTCATAAGGTTTCGCCCATGCCAATAGCGATTGTCCGCTGTCTTTATCCAAGGCATATCGCCTCAATAAGAACATCGCAGTCTGCGCCGCTTTTAGCTCACAATTACAATGGTCAATTAAGAGTTCATCTAACGAGGCAGAGGCTCTTGCTACATCAATCCAAGTTTGCGGCGTCTCACAACGAAGAAACGCATGAACAGGTGCCAGTAATTGCTGCATGGGATCACTCAAAAATCTTAAAGAAAATATCGTCATATTTTACGCGTAATTATCAACAAGCTATAGCTTTAGACACCAGTAAACTTGACTAGCTGAACTTTTTGTTCAATAAATAATCTACACTTTAAGAACTGAGATCCTGATCACGGCACATCTCAATTCAAAGAGTAGGCAATCGGGAGTTAAAGGGATTGTGGCGCATTAACCCTGATTGCAGAGCTGTTATCAGCTCGTCTGACGTTTGGCGAGCCAACATCAATGCTGAACAAGGATAATTATAATGATACTGAATCACTTAATGGGGTTATACACTCATCCAAAGCAAGAGTGGCATGCGATTGAACAAAACCATGAAGCACTCAAAAGTAGCTTAAGTCACGTTGTTCTCATCGCACTCATTCCCGCTGTCTGTAGCTTTATTGCAACAGCTTACATTGGCTGGAATCCAGGAGCCGGTGATCCTATTTATCTCACGCCGCAAAGTGCGATGTTTATGTCCGTAGGTATGTATTTTGGCCTAATTGCAGGCGTCTTTGCCCTCGCCTATTTAGCCTATTGGATGGCAAAAACCTTCGATGCTCAGCCAACTTTCACCCAAGCATTAGAACTCGCGTCGTACACCGCAACACCGCTGTTTATGGTTGGTTTGGCGGCACTCTACCCAGTACTCTGGTTTATTATGATTGTTGGGCTGATTGGTTTAGCCTACTCGGTTTATCTGCTGTATGCAGGTGTGCCCATCATTATGAATATCCCTGAAGAGAAAGGCTTTATTTACGCCAGTTCGATGGTCACAGCAGGTTTAGTGCTCTTGGTTGGATTAATGGCCACCAGTGTTATCCTCTGGAGCATTGGGTTTGGTCCTATGTACCAATAAGGTATCAGTAGACGTTTAACCGACTGCTAGAGATGGCTTAACTTAAAAGTAGCGATAACAGCTGATAAAAATTGTGAAATCTAAAAGATGTAAAAAGCAAAGGCCCTTAGGTTTTATATCACTAAGGGCCTTTTTATTCGTAAATGCCGTTCGCAACTAGCAGCAACGGCAATCATCGTAGTGTGGCAGCGATTATCGTAGCTAACTACTTGCTATTCAAATGAGTCCCGCAGTGCAACCGTTAGGTTAAACACTAAATGCTCGGCTGAAGAGTCTTTATTGTCAGCACAGAAATAACCTTCACGCTCAAACTGATAAGCTTTTTCCGCTGGCGCATTCGCAAGGCTTGCTTCAACTAAACCATTAACCACTTCAAGTGAGTTAGGGTTAAGCACTTCATCCACTGTCTCGGCAGCAGCAGGATTTGGATCAGTGAACAAGCGTTGGTATAAACGGAATTCCGCAGGTTTAGCCGTAGTCGCTTCAACCCAATGGATTACGCCTTTCACCTTGCGACCATCGGCAGGGTTTTTACCTAAAGTATCGGCATCGTAGCTACAGTAGACGGTAGTGATATTACCTTCACTGTCTTTGTCACAACGTTCGGCTTTAATCACATAGGCGTTACGCAGGCGCACTTCTTTGCCCATGACTAGACGTTTGTACTGCTTATTGGCTTCTTCTCTGAAGTCCGCCACATCGATATACAGTTCGCGGCCAAAGGCAAGTTCACGTGTACCCATGCTTTCATCGCTTGGGTGAGACGCCGCTTGAATCGTCTCGATTTGACCTTCTGGGTAGTTCTCAATCACCACTTTTAATGGGCGAAGTACGGCCATCGCACGTGGGGCATGTTCGTTTAGCTCTTCACGGATGCAGGCATCGAGCATAGCCGCTTCAATCATGTTTTCTTGCTTAGTGATACCAATACGTTGGCAAAACTCGCGGATAGACGCTGGGGTATAACCACGACGGCGTAGACCTGCAATTGTTGGCATACGGGGATCATCCCAGCCGGTTACTAACTTGCGTGTCACTAAGTCATTTAATTTACGCTTAGACATCAGCGTATATTCAAGATTTAAGCGTGAAAACTCATATTGACGAGTACGATTTGGCGCTTGGAAATCATCTAAATTATCGAGAACCCAGTCATACAGACGACGGTTGTCTTGGAACTCAAGTGTACATAATGAGTGAGTAATGTGCTCGAGCGCGTCAGAGATACAGTGAGTAAAATCGTACATTGGATAAATGCACCACTTATCACCCGTTTGGTGATGGTGAGCAAAACGAATACGGTAAATCACCGGATCGCGCATACACATGAAAGGCGATGCCATATCAATTTTAGCGCGCAGCGCACATTCGCCCTCTTTGAATTCACCTAGACGCATTTTTTCAAATAAGCGCAGGTTTTCTTCCACAGGAGTATCACGATAAGGGCTATTTTTACCAGGCTCTTTTAACGTGCCACGGTATTCACGGGTTTCATCAGCATTGAGAAAACACACATAGGCTAAGCCTTTATTGATTAACTCAACGGCATATTGATGTAATTGGTCGAAATAGTTAGAGGAATAACGCACCTCACCATCCCACTGGAATCCCAACCAACGCACATCCGCCTGAATAGAATTGACATAATCGATGTCTTCTTTTTCAGGGTTGGTATCATCAAATCGTAAGTTACAGAGACCTTGGTAATCGCGGGCGATGCCAAAGTTCAAACAGATGGACTTAGCATGACCTATATGTAAATAACCATTTGGCTCAGGTGGAAAACGCGTCTGCACACTCGTGTGCTTACCGCTTTTCAGATCCTCATCAATGATATTACGAATAAAGTTACTCGGACGTACTTCAGTGTCCACATGACTCATGGAATTCCTCTTTGCGAACAATGGCAATTTTAACAAAACCAGCATGATCCTACAGATCTCGGCCAGTTACAATGCCCAGTATTAAAAACTAAGGGTTATGCCGTGGATAGTAAAACAATAAAAGCAGCCGTGAAAGCTGCTTTTATCTTTGTAACCACTAAGCTGACATTTATTACTCAGGGATTTACTCAGTAATAATCCGCACGCCTGGGATAATTTGCTGAGTTCTGCGCCCTTTACGTTTTAGCCATAGATAGAATATGACTAACGCACTGAGGAAGAAACCAATCCATAGACCCGATTGCAATGGGTGCTCGGCAAAGGTTGCTACTTGGTAAGCGATAGTTGCACTGCCATAGGCCAGAGAGAATGTCCATGTCGCTGCAAACGTTGCCCAACGAGTACCAAACTCGTTCACTAAAGCGCCCATCGCCGCAACACAGGGAGTATAGAGTAAGATAAACAGCAAATAAGAAAACGCTGCCACCTTGGTAGTAAACCCAGATTGCAAGGCACTAAAGGTTGACGTTGCAACACCTTGCGCCTCTGCCGCAACATAGGTACTGGACACATCGCCTACAGATAACTTAAGCGGGTCTTCCAAATCTAAACCAAACAAGTTTGCTGGGATAGTCGCAAGAGCCTCATTAAAACTATCGGCTAATGGTGTTAATTCGCCGTCCTCAGAACCTGCATTGGTATATAAGCTATTGAGTGTTCCCACCACCGCTTCTTTGGCAAAAATCCCAGTGATAATCCCGACCGTTGCAGGCCAGTTATCTTGCTCAATTCCCATTGGCGAGAAGATAGGTGTCACTTTCTGGCTCGCTACGCTTAAGAGTGACGCTTGGCTATTCTCATGGCCAAAGCTACCATCTACCCCTATCGCATTGATAAAATTGAGCAGTGTCACTACTAGTACAATGGTTTTACCCGCACCAAGGATAAAACTCTTAGTCCGCTTACCAGTACGCACCATCACCGCTTTAAATTTAGGCAACTCATAACTTGGTAACTCCATCACTACCGCACTACTGGTGCCTGGTAATAAAGTGCTTCGCAGCAACAATCCGGTACCGATGGCCGCAAAAATCCCGATGATATACAGTAAAAATACCAGGTTTTGGCCAGAGTCTGGGAAAAATGCCGCCGCAAATAGTGCATACACAGGCAACCGGGCACCACAAGACATAAAGGGAGCCATCATTCCCGTGACAATACGCTCACGCTCACTGCCTAAGGTACGCGTTGCCATAATGGCTGGCACAGAGCAACCAAAGCCCACGATCATTGGTACGAAAGCTTTGCCCGGTAAACCTATGCGACGCATTAATCCGTCAACCACAAACGCGGCACGAGCCATATAGCCCGAACTTTCAAGAACAGATAAACCAAGGAATAATGCCGCAATCACAGGAATAAACGTAGAAACGGTTTGAATACCTTGGCCCACACCACCCGCAAGGATAGTCACCAACCAAGCTGGCGCGCCTATGTTATTGAGCAGTGCACCAAAATGATCGACCAGTAATGCCCCTGCGAACACATCGAAGAAATCGATAAACGCACTGCCGATGTTGATGCTGAACATAAACATCAAATACATGACAAATAAGAACACCGGAATGCCAAGTACAGGATGTAAGACTAATTTATCGAGTTTATCACTCAAGGTTAAGAAGCCATCGGCTTTAACGGAACCTTGGAATACTCGCTCCACAAAATTAAAGCGAGTGGTTGCGACCATCACTTCAATGTCGTGTCCTTGCTGCGCAATTTGCTGAGTACAAGTATTCACCTCATCCTGAAGCTCAGCATTTTTACAGCTACCACAACCAGAACCGTTACCCAACATCGCTAAGGCGCGGCCACGGCTTAAATTGGGATCTTTACTACAAAGTAGTTGCACGCCTGCTTCAATTTGCTCGTCGTAATCAAGTAACAAAGGCGCTTCAGATACACGACCTTCAAGTAAGTCAAGCACTTGCGCTTGAACTTTAGCAACATCAGCAGGATCGCGGGAACAAACCCCGATCACTGGGCAGCCAAGCTCTTGGCTCATTTTCTTTAAATCGACACGAATGCCACGCTTGATAGCTGCATCGATTTTGTTCAACACCACCACCATAGGGATCGACAATTCACGGAGTTGTGCCGTCAAATAGAGGTGGCGCTCGATATTGGTCGCATCAACTAAGTTAATGATGCCATCGACACGTTGTTCGGCGAGATATTGTTGAGCAATCTGCTCATCGAGAGAACAATCACAGCTATTACCCGCAGGGAGTAAATCATAGATACCGGGTAAGTCGGTTAAGTAAACGTCAGCACCATTGAGAGTGAAATGACCGGTTTTTTTCTCAACCGTCACACCGGACCAGTTGCCAACTTGCTGATTCGCGCCTGTAAGCGCGTTAAAGAGTGTTGATTTCCCAGCGTTTGGGTTACCAACGGTGACGCAATGAAACTGCTTAGTCATTCGCCTTTTCCACCTCAATAATGTCTGCCAAGTCTCTGCGCATACAAAGCTTACTACCACGAATATCCAGCTCTAAACCAGAGCCCATTGGCGCTCGGCGAATCAAAGAAAATCGTGTATTAGGGGTAATGCCCATGGACAATAATTTACGCTTCACTGTTTGCGGCAAATCTAATCGCCCGATTTCAGAAATAATGCCACGGTCACCGGGACTGAGTTCGCTTAACTTCATTACCTATTTCACCTTGTAACAGCTTCAGCTTGAAAAACTGTGCTCATTTTATCTGAGCTATGGAGCTAATAACTTTACCTAGATCAAGCTTTTTGACTGGTAACGATAATAGTTTTCAATTGTGTTGAGTATTATGTGACAAAAATCTCAATGAATAAACGCCTGACCGAAAATAAAAATGCCAGCTAGCTGCCACCATTTATCGCAATCGAACAACATGTTCAATAAGCGTTAAAAAAAGTCATCCTCGGTACAAAATGAGACATTTATCACACTTATTATTTATCCCTACAAAATCATTCCTCTTTACAGTCAACCAGCTAAAAAATGTTAAGCACTTGTCACGTGCTTGTTCTAATATTAATCAGCTAAATTAGCGATGTCGAAAGCTTGAAAAATAACAAATAAAACGCACTCGGGAATAGATGAACATGGATATTGGTTTAAAGTTCAAAAGCATAACTCAGGTTATGCTTGCTCTGATGTTATCGATACTCAGCCTTTCAACGGTAGCAACACCTTGGGATGACAAGCCACCCGAGGAGGTCGTCGCGACTTTGGACAAAAAATTTGCCGAAGGTAAGTACTCGGCCAAAGGGGCTGACACTTGCCTGATGTGCCATAAGAAAAGTGCCACTGTGATGGCCATTTTTGATGGTGTACATGGTAATCCTAATGTCAAAGATTCCCCCATGGCCGACTTACAGTGTGAGGCTTGCCACGGCCCACTCGGTAATCATAACAAGGGCGGCAAAGAGCCGATGATCACCTTCGGCCAGAATTCTCCGGTTCCCGCGCAAAAACAAAACAGTGTCTGCATGAGTTGCCATAACGACGATCAACGCATCGCGTGGAAAGGTAATCACCATGACAATGCCGATATCCCCTGCAGTAGCTGTCACCAAGTACACGTAGCAAAAGACCCTATCAGCGACAAAGCCAACGAAGTAGCAATTTGTACCCAATGCCATACTCAACAAAAAGCGGATATGCACAAACGCTCATCCCATCCACTACAGTGGCAACAAATGGTCTGTAGCGATTGCCACAATCCCCATGGCAGTTTAAATGATGCCAGTCTGAAACAAATGAGCGTCAACGAAAACTGTTACAGCTGCCACGCCGAAAAACGCGGTCCTAAATTGTGGGAACATGCGCCAGTCACCGACAATTGTGCTAACTGCCATAACCCCCACGGCAGCGTGAATGAGTCAATGCTCATCAGTAAACCGCCACAATTGTGCCAACAATGCCACGCCTCCGATGGCCACAGCAGTAATGCTTACTTTGGTAATCAAACAAATGCCTTCACCTCGGGTAATTCCTGTATGAATTGCCATGGACAAGTGCATGGTTCAAACCATCCATCCGGCAAGTTGCTCCAGAGATAACAAGGAAATGATCATGCAAATAATGAACATATCGACTCCTAGAGCTTGTTTCTCACTCACATTACTGGCTTGGGCGATTAGTGGCGTACTCAACACAGCCCATGCTGAAGGATATGAAATCCAAAAAGCGAATCGCAGCGGCGTAAAAAGTGACTCATGGAGCTGCAAGCAATGCCAGCCCAAAACAGGGCACCAAGGCAACGTCAGTGCCACGCTCGCCTATAATGACGGCGAAGATAGCCGTTTTGGTAATCGCACTGGCACGGATAAAGATGGCTTGGTCGGTGCTGTGGGCGCCGATATGCAATACCAAGCTGAGAGTGGTTACAAAACCCGGCTTGAGGCCGATAAACTGGGATTTGATACGGGGTCTGCCAAGCTCACCACAGGCCAACCTGGACACTATCAAATCCAATTGGGTTATAAAGGTCTCGCCAACTATCAATACAATCAGCTAAAGAGCCCTTATCTCACCGATAACGATAAGATGCTCTTGCCTGATAATTGGGTAGAGGGAGCAACGACCCACTCCATGCCGTTACTGCAATCGAGTTTAATCGAGCAGGACTTAAGCATTACGCGGAATAGATTCAACCTCGGCGGTTACTACGCAGGCCATATCTCATCGAGCAGCCGCTACAAAGCCTCGGTGAACTACCAGCATGAAAACCGCAGCGGCGCGAAAAAGACCAGCGCAAATATTCTCACTAACAGTGTGATGTTGGCGCAGCCAATTGATGACAGCACAAATGAAGTCGATGCCAGAGTCTATTTTGGCGGCGCAGGCTGGCAAGCGGGTATAAACAGCCAGATAAGCCAATACAAGAATGACCATCAGGCACTGCTATGGCAATCGGCCTATACGCCCACATTTGGTGCGGCCTACTTTGGCCAAAATGCCGTCGACCCAGATAACAAGGCCTATCGGATCGCCGCCGAGGCCAGTGGTGGTCAAAATGGCCATAACATCCTCATGCACGCGGGCATCAGTAACATGTCACAGGATGAGGCTTTTCTGCCTGCGACCATTAATGGCCCCTCCCCTGTACTGCCAACCGATAATTTAGATGCCCAAGTGGATATCCTAGATATGGTGCTTAAGTATTCTGGCCGTATTACACAGGATTTAAGCGTTCAAGCCAGTTATAACTATCAAGACAGGGAAAACAAGACGGCTCAGTTAGATTTCCCACAGGTCGTGACCGACAGCTTTTATCAAGGCACAGCTACAAATCGTCTCTACGATAAACGCAGTAAACAATTTGATCTCAAAGGTAAATATCGCCTAACGCCGTCGGCCTATGCTGAAGCGGGATATAGCCGAGATGAAATCATGTATTCGGAGCTTGATAGGCAGTCCATCGATGAATCGGGTCTCTTTGCCAAACTCAGCTACCGCTATTCGCCAGCTTGGTCAGCTTGGTTAAAGGGCGAAGTATTAGATCGGAATGGCAGTGAATACGATGCTGTAACAAGCACACAAAGTCCGAGTAATCCTTGGCTACGTAAGTCTTATCTTGCTGATCGCAAACGTCAAAAAGTCACCTTGCACACAGATTACCAAACCGATATAGGGTTCTCTGTGGGTGCGAGTTTACACAGTATTGATGATGACTATAACCATACATCAGTCGGGCTCACCCAAGTGTCTTACCTTGGCTACGATGTAACTGCGCAGTATCTCATTAGCGACAATCTAAGTCTTAACGCCTATCTCAACCAAGACTGGCGCGATTCAGATCAGGCCGGAAGCAATCGTTTCTCAACACCTGATTGGTACAGCACCGCGGAAGAGAAATCGACCCTGATTGGCGCGGGTATCTCCTATCAAAACCTGCTGGATAATCGTTTAGATCTGGGATTGGACTACAGCTACTCCGATGGTCAAAGCGATACTGAAATCACCTATGGCATCACTAGCCCCTACGGTGACTACTACAGTCGCAAGCACAATATTAACGCCTACGCCAAATATAAGCTGGCCGACAGTATGTCATTACGCTTCGATTGGTTGTTCGAGAAATATCAAGATGCAGACTGGCAAAACCAAAACACCACTTGGGACACTGTCCCCAATGTGCTCAGTTTTGGCGACATCAGCCACGATTACAATGCTCATTACTTAGGTTTGACCTTAAGCTACCAAATGTAACTTAGGCACTGACAGCGTATTCCAAGGATAGAAATATGAACAAGTTTGCCAAATTAACCACACAATATAGTTTGATGCTGCTCCTCGCCACACTTGCCTCCGCTTGTGGGGGCAATGATGGTAATGATGGCTCACCTGGTGAGCCGGGGAAACCACCCGCAATAACGATCACTAGCCTAAACATCATGGTCGATAAAGTCACCGTGACCGACGGCATTGCCCAAGTCGATTATCAGGTGAGCAATCAAGACGATGAAGCCGTGGTTGGTATTCCTTCAGCCACCTTCATTGCAGCGCAATTACTACCTCAGGGCGCCACAGGTGCTGGTAATAGCAGTGAGTGGCAACATTTCACCTCTGAAACGTGCGCCGCTTCTTGCCCAGGCACGATTGTTGACCATAAAAACGGCCATTACAGCTATCGTTTTAGCGCCACATTTAACGGCATGAATGGGGTGACATTCGTTAACGACGCCACCCAACGACTAGTCATCAAACTGGGCGACGATGCATTAGCCGATGGCACAGCGCTCCCTATAACTAATCAGCACTATGATTGGCAAACCTCGGGGAATACCTTAGCTTATACCCGTAACTTAATTACCATTGAAACCTGTAATAGCTGCCACAACAATTTAGCGTTCCATGGTGGACGTTATAACCAAGTTGAAACCTGCGTAACCTGCCATAACAGTAAGAAAGTCAGCAATCCCGCGGATATTTTCCCGCAAATGATACACAGCAAACATTTAACGGGATTCCCT
Organism: Shewanella sp. MM_2022_3; assembly: GCF_022557375.1. NCBI lineage: Bacteria > Pseudomonadati > Pseudomonadota > Gammaproteobacteria > Alteromonadales > Shewanellaceae > Shewanella > Shewanella sp. MM_2022_3. The sequence goes on along the minus strand of NZ_JAKZGV010000012.1, from coordinate 18,583 downwards.
CAATCCATCAGTAATTGCCAGACTTGCCACGTTGATAATCCAGATTTAGCCGAGCGTCAAAATTGGCATAGGGTACCCACCATGGAAGCCTGTGGTGCCTGCCATACCCAAATTAATTTCCCTGCGGGCCAAGGCCATCCAGCCCAAGCGGATAATAGCAATTGCGTTGCTTGCCATAATGCCGATTGGACCGCCAGCGTACACGGCAATGAAGATCAAATTGCCGCGTTAGCTCAATTTAGTCCTAGCATCAGTAGTGCAAGCATGGATGCCTATGGCACAGTGACTGTTGCGGTGACCCTGACCAACCCCAGCACAGGCACTGTTTACCTAGATAGCGCAGATAAACTCAAATTTATCAGCGACCTAAGGGTTTATGCTAACTGGGGAACCAGTTTCGATTACAGCACCCGCTCTGCGCGCTCAATTCGTCTCCCTGACTCCACGCCAGTTTCTGGCAGCAATGGCACCTACGTTTACACTATTTCAGGTCTCACTGTTCCAGCGGGAACTGAGGCCGACCATGGCGGCTTAGCGATTCAAGGTCGAGTTTGCGCCAAAGATAAAGTATTAGTGGATTGCAGTACCGAACAGGCAGAAGTGCTGGTGATCAAATCAAGTCATAGTTACTTCAATATGTCTGCATTAACCAGCACTGGCCGCCGCGAAATCATTAGCAATGCCAACTGTGCTAGCTGCCACGGCGATCAACAACTGAATATTCATGGTGCGCGCAACGATTTAGCAGGCCAATGCCAACTTTGCCACAACCCGAATATGCAGGCCGATGCTACAGCGGCAAATCCCTCCATTACCTCCTTTGACTTTAAACAGTTAATTCATGGGATCCATACCAGCCAATTTACTGGTTTTGCAGATCTCAACTACCCAGGCAAAATCGGTAATTGTGCTCAATGCCATATCAAAGATGCAGCAGGCGTTTCAACGGTTGCCCTGCCCTTAAATACAGCGGTTCAACCGCTTGCGCTTAACAATGGCACCTTTACCAGCCCGATAGCCGCCGTATGCAGTAACTGTCACTCAAGTGATGCGACCCACAATCATATGAAGCAACAAGGTGCCGTGTTTGCAGGCTCCAAAGCTGATGCAACCGCAGGCTCTGAAACCTGTGCATTCTGCCATGGACAAGGGGCCGTCGCCGATGTACTCAAAGTCCACCCAATTAATTAACCCTATGATGCAGGCCAAAAGGCCTGTAACTGCAGATATAAAAGGAACTCATACTATGCAGTCTTCTACCTCTAAAGAAATAGTCAGATCTCAATCACATAACCCGCTTAAAGTGACTGATAAATACCAATGACTTAGTTAGCCTTACAGGTGGGATCTAATCCCACACATTAAATGCCAATAATGAGATTTATTCTTATTTGATAAGTGTTTAATGATGATTAAAACTATTGCAGGGAAATATCATGATGAAACGGTTCAATTTCAATACCGCAACAAAAGCGATGTTGGGTGCCGGTTTACTTTCACTTCTTCTCACTGGCTGCGGTGGCAGTGACGGTAAAGATGGTGAAGACGGTAAACCAGGCGTTGTTGGTGTCAATATCAACTCCACCTCAACCTTAAAAGCAAAATTCACAAATGCCACTGTTGATGCAGGCAAAGTCACCGTTGATTTTACGTTGGAAAATGCTAATGGCGTTGCCGTATTAGGCTTAACTAAAGATCACGATTTACGGTTTGGTATTGCGCAATTAACTCCAGTTAAAGAAAAAGTGGGTGAAACTGAAGCTAACCGCGGTTATCAATGGCAAGCTTATATTAATGCCAAAAAAGAGCCAGGTACCATTCCATCCGGCGTTGATAACCTCAAGCCATCAGCCCAATACCAAGCAAACGTTGAAGCAGCAAGTAAATGTGATACTTGCTTAGTTGACCATGGTGATGGTAGCTATAGCTACACCTACCAAGCCAACATTGCTAATGTAACTGAGCCATTAACCGTTACTTACAGCGCTGACGCGACTCAACGCGCGACGATGGAGCTTGAATTACCACAACTCACAGCCAACGCCCATTTCGACTGGCAACCTTCTACTGGTAAGACTGAAGGTATTCAAACCCGTAACGTCGTTTCTATTCAAGCTTGTTATACCTGTCACCAACCTGAAAGCTTAGAGCTTCATGGTGGTCGTCGTATCGATATTGAAAACTGTGCCTCTTGCCATACTGCAACATCTGGCGACCCAGAGTCAGGCAATAGCATTGAATTCACTTATATGATCCATGCTATCCACAAAGGTGGCGAACGTCATACCTTCGATGAGACAGGCGCAGAAGTACCTGCTCCTTATAAGATTGTCGGTTACGGTGGTAAAGTGATCGACTACGGCAAAGTAGGCTTCCCATTAAAACCTGCTGCTGATTGTTCAGCTTGTCACGTTGAAGGTGCTGGTGCACCTGCCAATGCAGACCTATTCAAAGCAGACTTAAGCAATCAAGCTTGTATTGGTTGCCATACTGAAAAACCATCTGCTCACCATAGCAGCACTGACTGTACCTCTTGCCACAATGCGACAGAGCCTTACGGTGGTACAGGTAGTGCAGCTAAGCGACATGGTGATGTGCTTAAAGCTTACAAAGATGCAGAAGCAATGAGCGTTAAGTTCACTGACATTGCAGCAGATGCTAATGGCAAATTAACATTCAAAGTCCAAATCTTAGACGGTTCTGGTAATGCAGTAGATAAACTCAGCATAAATCAGTCAAGTAGAGTGCTTATTGCATGGGATAGTGATAAAAACTACCCAGAATACGCTTCATCTTCTTCTCGTCGCGTTGCGCTATCGGAAGGTACATTTGATGCGGCTAACAAAACTTATTCGTTAACTGCTAGTAAAATGGTATTTCCTGCAGACGCTGTAGGTAAAACTTTCGAACTATGGTCAACTCTTGAAGTTTGTTTCAACAACGGCGGTTACGGTGTTTCAGATGTTGTGATGACCGATTGCTCTACACCCAATGTACGTAAAGTTATGATCAAAGAAGCTCCATTCCATTTTGTTTGGAACGGAACAGCTGCTGACCAAAGTGCTAAACCAGGTGTACGCCGTGAAATCATTGACCCAGCTAAGTGTCAAGGTTGTCATAATCAAGTAATCCACCATTATGACAATGGCGTCAACTGCCAAACTTGTCATACATCGGACAAAACCCTGAAAAATGATGCGGCCTATCCAGGCGGTAAGATACCAACCAACTTTGCTTGGAAAGCGCACGAGCGTGAAGGACATTATCTGAAATATGCAGGCGTACAATCCGGTACTGTACTAAAAACCGATTGTGCAACATGTCATACTGCAGATAAATCAAACGTTGTAACAGGTATTGCTTTAGGCAGATCACCAGAACGTGCATGGCGCTTTGGTGATATTAACAACAACGGTGCAGAAATTTGGGTATCTTCCGATGCGGGTGCATGCTTAAGTTGTCACCAGAAATATCTGTCTGACGCTGCTAAATCGCACATCGAGACTAATGGCGGTATCTTAAATGGCTCAAGTGCAGCAGATGTTCAAACTCGTGCCTCTGAAAGCTGTGCGACTTGCCATACTCCATCACAATTGATGGAAGCTCACGGTAACTAAGTCGACGTAATTATCTCAATAGAGAGCAAGAACAAAAAGAGAGAGGTATCCCCTCTCTCTTTTTTATTTTAGCTTCACAATCCGCCGTTTTTTTGATCTAAATTTGTTTTTCCCCTGTGGTTTAACTACCTCTTTAGAAATAGAAAGATCCAAGTCACACATTAGCAAAGGCTTAGAAGATTTTAGAGGCATGTTAGGTTAGCCTTTCCTTGGGGAATTCTATTTCCAGCATCCACTTAGGTTGCCTTCAAGACCAAAGCACAGACAAAGAATCTGTCGGGTGAAGAAGACAAGCACTTAAGTAATGCCAAACCTATGCAGGGAAAAAAATGATGAACGCAAAAAAATCAAAATTCGCACTGCTGCTTGCAGCAAGTGCCGTCACTATGGCCTTAACAGGCTGTGGTGGTAGCGATGGTAACGATGGTAAACCCGGTGAACCTGGTGGAGAGCCAGCTCCCGCTATTCAAAAGCTCAATTTTACATTCAACAAATCTGTTGTTACTAACGGTGTACCTAGTGTTGAATTCACTGTCACCAACGAAGACGATTTACCGGTCGTGGGTCTGCAAAAAATGCGTTTTGCAGCAGCTCAATTACTTCCTCAAGGCGCTACAGGTGCAGGTAATGCCTCTCAGTGGCAATACTTTGGTGATGAAACCTGTGATCTCGCTTCAACTTGCCCAGGTACTTTTGTTGACAAGAAGAACGGCCACTACAGCTATACCTTCAAGATGAACTTAACTGCCAATGCTAAGATCACCTACAACGACCAGTTGGCTCAACGTGTGCTAATCCGCGCTTATAATACGCCACTACCAGATGGCACCTTAGTGCCTAACAGCAACGCTTTTGTAGATTTCACCGCTGACACAGGTGCCGAGCCTGGTTATAGCCGTAAAATCGTTGCCACTGAAAGCTGTAATACTTGTCACCAAGACTTAGCACAGGTTAAACATGGTGGTGCGTATTCAGATGTTAACTACTGCGCAACGTGCCACACCGCAGGCAAAGTGGGCGTAGGTAAAGAGTTTAATGCTCTAGTTCACGCCAAGCATAAAGACCTGACCTTAGGCTCATTAGAAAGCTGCCAAAGCTGTCACACTGAAAATGAAGCAACACCTGATTGGGGCAACTGGTCACGTATTCCAACTGCCGCAACGTGTGGAAGCTGTCATAGCACTGTGGATTTTGCTGCGGGTAAAGGTCACTCTCAACAACTCGATAACTCTAACTGTATCGCCTGCCATAACAGCACTTGGACAGCCGAGTTACATACAGCTAAAACTGCTGACAAAAAAGCCGTTATCGCTCAATTAGGTATGTCTGCAACATTGGCTGCTCAAGCAGACAATACTGCGGTATTAACCGTGTCTATCTTAGATAAAGACGGCAATGCCATTGATGCGGCGAGTGTACAAAATAAGATTAAACGTTTAGAAACTATCACTAACGTTGGACCTAACTTCCCCATCATGGGCTATAACAAGAGCCCAGGTAGCGGTACAGCTAAAGTGGCCAAAGATCTAGTCAAAGATGGTGCATTACAAGCTGATGTTACCATCGCTGATGGTAAACTGGTGTTCACAACTCCTGCACTGCCATTTGGTGCGGGCGATACTGATACCGCCTTTACCTTTATTGGCTTAGAAATGTGTAACACTGGTACCACATTAACGGCTTGTACTGCTAATAGCACAACCACCAGTATGAAAGCTGAGTTAGCCTTTGGTACTAAATCTGGTAAAGCGCCTAGTACACGTCATGTTAACTCAGTGAACTTCAGCACTTGCCAAGGCTGTCACAGTGACACCTTTGAAATCCACAAAGGTCACCATGCAGGCTTTGTGATGTCTGAACAAGTTTCACATGCCAAAGATGCAAACGGTAAGCCTATCGTGGGTGTTGATGCTTGTGTTGCCTGTCACACACCAGATGGTACCTATGCAAACGGTGCTAACAAAGGTGGTTTCGAAATGAAACTACACGTGGTTCACGGTGAGCAAGGCGTGATCAAAGAATGTACTCAGTGCCACAACGACTTCAACTTAGATGCGTTTAAAGTGAAAGGTGCACTGGCTACTTCTGCAGGTAAATACACCACCCCAATCACAGCAACTTGTACTTCATGCCACGCGCCAGAATCGATCGGCCACGGTTTAGAAAATATGGGTGCGATTGTGAATGGCGATTATACTCAAGCCAACCAAGCGGCACAGTCAGAAACCTGTTTCTACTGCCATACCCCAACAGTTGCAGATCACACTCAAGTGAAAATGTAATTTGCCCAAGCAGGGGGAGCTAGCTCCCCCTTTCTTGAATTTTGTTGGGACAAATTGGGAAGCCTATTATGAAGAACAGTCACAAAATGAAAAATCTACTGCCGGCATTTGTCATCACAATGGCAATGTCAGCAGTTATGTCTTTATGCATCACACCAAACGCTTACGCGTCGAAGTGGGATGAAAAAATGACCCCTGAGCAAGTCGAAGCGACCTTGGATAAGAAGTTTGCCGAAGGCAACTACTCCCCTAAAGGTGCAGACTCTTGCATCATGTGCCATAAAAAATCTGAAAAAGTGATGGACCTTTTCAAAGGTGTCCACGGCGCGATTGATTCGTCAAAAAGCCCCATGGCTGGCCTGCAATGTGAGGCGTGCCACGGCCCAATGGGTCAGCACAACAAAGGCGGCAACGAGCCGATGATCACTTTTGGTAAGCAATCAACCTTAAGTGCCGATAAGCAAAACAGCGTATGTATGAGCTGTCACCAAGACGATAAACGTATGTCTTGGAATGGCGGTCACCATGACAACGCCGATGTTGCTTGTGCTTCTTGTCACCAAGTACACGTAGCTAAAGATCCTGTGTTATCTAAAAACACTGAGATGGAAGTCTGTACTAGCTGCCACACTAAGCAAAAAGCGGATATGAATAAACGCTCAAGTCATCCACTCAAATGGGCCCAAATGACCTGTAGCGACTGCCACAATCCCCATGGGAGCATGACAGATTCCGATCTTAACAAGCCTAGTGTTAATGATACCTGTTATTCCTGTCATGCCGAGAAACGCGGCCCAAAACTTTGGGAGCATGCACCCGCCACTGAGAATTGTGTCACTTGCCACAATCCTCACGGTAGTGTGAATGATGCCATGCTGAAAACCCGCGCGCCGCAGCTGTGTCAGCAATGTCATGCTAGCGATGGCCACGCCAGCAATGCTTACTTAGGTAACACTGGTTTAGGTTCTAATGTCGGTGACAATGCCTTTACGGGTGGAAGAAGCTGCTTAAATTGCCATAGTCAGGTCCATGGTTCTAACCATCCATCTGGCAAGCTATTACAGCGCTAAGGAGACGAGAAAATGAAATTTAAACTCAATTTGATCACTCTAGCGTTATTAGCCAACACTGGCTTTGCCGTAGCCGCTGATGGTTATGGTCTTGCTAATGCCAATACTGATAAAGTGAAATTATCCGCATGGAGCTGCAAAGGCTGCGTGGTTGAAACAGGCACATCTGCCACTGTGGGTGTCGGTGTCGGTTATAACAGCGAAGAGGATATTCGCTCAGCCAATGCCTTTGGAACATCCAATGAAGTCGCGGGCAAATTTGATGCCGATTTAAGCTTTAAAGGTGAAAAAGGTTACCGTGCCAGTGTTGAAGCTTATCAACTCGGTATGGATGGCGGTCGTTTAGATGTGAATGCGGGCAAACAAGGCCAGTACAACGTCAATGTAAACTATCGCCAAATTGCAACCTACGACAGCAATAGCGCCCTATCGCCCTACGCGGGTATTGGTGGCAATAACCTGACGTTACCCGATAACTGGGTAACTGCTGGTTCAAGCAGCCAAATGCCATTGTTGATGGATAGCCTCAATGCCCTTGAATTATCACTTAAACGTGAACGCACGGGATTGGGATTTGAATATCAAGGCGAATCCCTGTGGAGCACCTATGTTAACTACATGCGTGAAGAAAAAACTGGCTTAAAACAAGCCTCTGGTAGCTTCTTCAACCAATCGATGATGTTAGCAGAGCCAGTGGATTACACTACTGACACCATTGAAGCGGGTGTCAAACTCAAGGGTGATCGTTGGTTCACAGCGCTCAGTTACAATGGGTCTATATTCAAAAACGAATACAACCAATTGGACTTTGATAGTGCATTCAATCCTACCTTTGGTGCCCAAACCCAAGGTACGTTGGCGCTTGATCCCGATAATCAGGCACACACAGTGTCATTGATGGGACAGTACAACGATGGCAGTAACGCCCTATCGGGTCGTATTCTTACTGGACAAATGAGCCAAGATCAGGCGTTAGTAACGGATAACTATCGTTATTCCAACCAGCTAACAAGCGATGCGGTTGATGCGAAAGTCGATCTATTGGGCATGAACCTTAAAGTCGTTAGCAAAGTCAGCAAAGATCTTCGCTTGACAGGTAGTTACGATTATTACGACCGTGACAATAATACCCAAGTTGAAGAATGGACCCAGATCAGCATCAACAATGTCAACGGTAAGGTGGCTTATAACACGCCTTATGATAATCGTACGCAACGCTTTAAAGTCGCGGCAGATTATCGTATTACCCGCGATATTAAACTTGATGGTGGTTATGACTTCAAACGTGACCAACGTGATTATCAAGACCGTGAAACCACGGATGAAAATACCGTTTGGGCTCGTTTACGCGTCAATAGCTTCGATATGTGGGACATGTGGGTAAAAGGCAGTTACGGAAAACGTGACGGCTCACAATACCAAGCGTCTGAATGGACTTCTTCTGAAACCAATAGCCTGTTACGTAAGTACAATCTGGCTGACCGTGACAGAACCCAAGTCGAAGCGCGCATCACCCATTCGCCGCTTGAAAGCCTGACCATCGATGTTGGTGCCCGTTACGCGTTGGATGATTATACCGATACTGTGATTGGCTTAACTGAGTCAAAAGACACCAGTTATGATGCCAATATCAGCTATATGATCACCGCTGACTTACTGGCAACCGCCTTCTACAACTACCAAATCATTGAGTCTGAACAGGCGGGTAGCAACAATTACAGCACCCCAACATGGACTGGCTTTATTGAAGACAAAGTAGATGTGGTCGGTGCAGGTATTAGCTACAACAATCTGCTAGAGAACAAGTTACGCCTCGGACTGGACTACACCTATTCCAACTCCGACAGTAACACTCAAGTCAGACAAGGTATCACTGGCGACTATGGCGATTATTTTGCCAAAGTACATAACATTAACTTATATGCTCAATATCAAGCCACCGAAAAACTCGCGCTGCGCTTCGATTACAAAGTTGAGAACTATAAGGACAATGACGCCGCAAATGATATCGCTGTTGATGGCATTTGGAACGTCGTAGGTTTTGGTACTAACAACCATGACTACACCGCACAAATGCTAATGCTGAGCATGAGCTACAAGCTCTAATCTGCATTTATTGATGGTCAAAAGCCCGCTCTGCGGGCTTTTTTATGAGAGCGTTTTGATGTTTCGAGAATAAATATTATTCGTTCTGGCAAGCTCGTACTCGCGAAACTATGCAAAAACTCACCGCACTTTAGTTACAACATCTCGCTATTCCATCCCACAAAATCTTGAATAAGATCAGAATCTGGGGCAAAACTCGCACTCAAAATAAGGTATTCCTTGAGTTTACAAGCACTTTAGCGGATGTTAATTCAGCCCGTTAATTATCAGTGGATATCAGATGTCGTCCTTCACTTGTTCTTTTTGGCGTTTATCGCCTGTACCCGCCTTGATAGGTTTAAGTTTGTTCTCTACCCCGGCCATGGCATTTGATTCCAGCGGTGGCACAGCAAGCTTATTTATCATTGTCGGTCTGGGTGGATTTACCCTGATCAATAGCTTAATGCAAGGGCTGTTCTTTTTTGCGGGTCAGTATCGTAATCCCATCTTTGCCAAACGCCACGTACTAACCGCACTGATAGTACCATTGCTCGCTTTTACCTTTACCCTTTATGAACACCGCACTTGGAGCGACTTTGCACTCAATCTTGGGATGATCATTGTAGGCGTTGGGCTGATTTTATTGCCGCTGCAGTTACGCCAACTTCATCAGCCCAGCAATCAACATGCGGGCTGGCTACTGAGTCTTGGCGCCTTATTGATTCTCGGCATCAGTTATCTACTGCCGCCCTGCGCTCTATTTGCCATCATCTTGGCCCATATTGCTTTAGCCTCTCATGCCAAAACTCCCACTAAATCCTTGGGTGCTAAGCCATTGAGTTATCTTGTATTAGCCGCCTCATATGCACTCTTTGGTTATTGGCTCTATCATCTATTGAGCAAACTAGGGGCTTAACGATGACAACCGCCCCACACCCAAGTATCGAGCCCGCTTACTCAACCGAACTCAATTTACTGCTCAAGCAAATTCGCGCCTGCCAACTTTGTCAGGCCGAGCTTCCCCTGCCAGCAAAACCTATCTTGCAAGCCAGTAGCCAAGCAAGGATCTTAATTGCGGGCCAGGCCCCCGGTGTAAAAACTCACCACAAGGGCATTCCCTTCGATGATGCCAGTGGCGAGCGTCTGCGCACTTGGCTTAATGTCAGCAGAGAACAATTCTATGATCCCGCCCTGTTCGCCATAGTACCGATGGGGTTTTGTTTTCCGGGAACCATTGAACGAAACGGTAAAAAGCAAGGTGATAAGCCGCCGCGCCCAGAGTGCGCCACGACTTGGCATGCGAAGTTATTAGCCTTGATGCCACAGGTAGAGTTAGTGCTCGTCCTTGGCCAATATGCAATTGATTACCATCTGCCACGTGCTAAGGCTCGTCTTAGTACAGCATGCAGGGCGGACTTAACGTTATCGACGCCATTGTCGCCCCCAAAAGTCACAGTAACCCAAGCGATTGAGCAATGGTCCTTGTATTGGCCTCAATTGATGGTCATGCCCCACCCTAGCCCTCGAAACAACCTTTGGCTAAAACAGCATCCCGAATTTGAACGAGTGCTTATACCTAAGATAAGATCACGTATCGCGGCATTATTAAATGCTTAATTGAAATAGGCACAGACCATGTATCTGCTCGATTCCGCCATAGCCAAAAAAATTGTCAGTCGTACGATGAAAATCATCGGACACAATATCAATGTGATGAATGGTCAGGGGGTGATTTTAGGATCAGGCGATCCCAAACGAATGGGTTCAGTCCACGAAGGCGCATTATTAGCAATAGCGCAAAATCGCAATGTGGAATTGAGCGAAGAAGTCGCCTCCGGTCTTCATGGCGTAAAACCAGGCATCAACTTACCTTTGCATTACCAAGGACAAATTATTGGTGTGATTGGCATTACTGGCGACCCGGCAGAACTAACCCACTACGGCGAGCTGCTAAAAATGACCGCCGAGATGATTGTCGAGCAAGCCAATCAACAGGATAAATTGCAATGGGAAAACCGCCAGCGTGAAGAATTTATTCTGCAACTTATCAAGGCACAAACCGATGACGATGAGCAATTGCATCGCTGGGCCAAGCAGCTCGATATTGATATCACGCTACCACGAGTGGCCGCCATTATTGAAGTCAGTGAAAAACAACCCTCCGCCATTCACAAAATGATATCGCAGGAAAACACATCAACACATAACGAGCTAAGCGGTGGTGATGAGCGCAATCCCAGAGTCAGCGAAACCCTCAAGCAAGTATTGCATCTACTGCAAAATCCCGACCGCGGCAACCTAATTGCCATGACCTCCATGTCACAGCTGGTGATCCTAAAACCCGCTTTTCTAGATGGAAAACAATGGGATCCCGAGCTTGAAAACCAACGTATTGATAAGTTATTGCAACGATTACCTGCGCAGATGGACTTAAATTTTAAAATTGCCTTGGGCCACTTTTTTCCCGTAAAAGGTGGGATTGCACGCTCCTATCAAACCGCGCAAGAAACGTTGAGCTTAGGTAAACAGCTCAACCCTGAAGGCACAAAATACCTATTTGAGGATTATTCTTTACAAGTACTGCTCTCAGGACTCAAGCATGACTGGCGTGGCCAAGCGCTAGCAAGTCCCTATCAGCAACTAACGCAGGCCGATAAAAATGGCCAATTACGTAAAACTTTAGCCGCCTACATCACCCACTTTGGTGATGCGCAGCAATGTGCAGATGCACTATTTATTCATCGAAATACCTTGCGATATCGATTAGATAAAATTCAGCAACTCACTAACACCGATATCCATTCCCTGCATGGGCTATTAAGTCTTTATCTTGGGCAGTTGATAGATACCTCCAATTATCAGTTGGAGTGATAATCGTCGCGGGATAGCCCACTCAAATTTGCGCCTAAGCCTTACAGCCTCATAGCAATATTGCGTAATATTAATGAAAGATTTTTTTGCTTTGTCCTTTCCTATACCTAAAGGTGTCACTCATACGGTTAATCATTAAGGAAAGAAGTCCCATGCAGCCATTTCATGCCAAACTTAGCTTATTCACCACCGCTTGCCTAGTGGTCGGCTCAGTGTTTGTCGCCCCACTTGCCAGCGCGGCGGAGCGTACCATTCCAGAATTAGTGGATGCAGTAAACGGCACGCCAGATGCGGCGAGTCGCGAGGCGGGTAAAAAAGTTAAACTGCGCAATCATACAAAAGGGTTTTGTACCTCGGGCTACTTTGCCCCCAATCCTCAATTGCACGATTCTTTCAACATTCCCTTTTTTAATCAAAATCCCATTAAAGTGACCGCCCGTTTTTCCCTTGGCGGCACGAATCCTCAAATCTCCGACAAAACCCCTGGGCGCTTTATGTCACTCAAAATTGATGGTGATAAAGAAAACCTGAACTTTGTCACCACCAATGTGCCAGTGTTCTTTGCTAGTAATCTGGATGATTTTTTTACCTTTCAGACCAAAGTGAAACAAGGCGCCGAAGGTAAACAATGGCTTATCGATAATAAGCCCGATGCCAAAGCTTTTTTCGAGTATGTAAAACAGCTGCCACCCAGCCCCAGTTTTGCCAATAGCCGCTACTTTGGCGTAAACAGCTTTTTGTTTACCGACAAGCAAAATAACAGCGTTGCGGGTAAATGGATTTTTGAACCCGTCGCCGGCACAGCAGCCCTTTCTGCCAGCGAACTGGCTAATCTGGGTGATGATTTTTTAAAGGCGGAATTACTCCAGCGCATTAATACCCAGCCAGCACAATGGAACCTCTATATTCAACTGGCTGAATCGGGTGATGACATTAATAATCCAACGGTGATTTGGCCTGAGACTCGCAAGCGATTACTGGTCGGCCAAGTGGTGATTAACGGGGACCGCGATAGCGATCCCCAAGTGCAACAGTGTGATAAAGGCATTTTTAACCCACTGTTATTACCTAAGGGCATTGCCCCCTCTGCCGATCCGATACTTAATGCCAGAACCGCGGCTTATGTTGAGTCTTTTATTCGTCGTCAATAACTCAAGATATTAAACGCTACACTTTTTAAGGTTGGTAAACCGCAGGTTTACCAACCCCTCGCAACAATATTTTTGCTATTAAATTCGAAGTCATACGCATTATTTTGTGCACACGCACAAAATAATGGCCTGTTTATACCGTAATTCAGTCAGTTTAACCAAAGCTATTCAATTCGCAGTATTCAATAATAGGCTGACCTTAAAGCAGCCTTTATTTGAACTTAGGATCAGATAACCGCCGCGCCCTACAAAAACAGCCAGAACCACTTAAGAACTTCAGCCAAGACTGAACGGGACAATCTATGAACTTAGTGCTCATCCTCATCGGCGTGATTGCATTTATTGTTATCGCGACCTCAAAATTTAAGCTCCATCCGTTTTTAACCTTAATTCTGGCCGCCTTTATTGGCGCCTTCGCCTATGGTTTACCGAGTGGCGATATTGCTAAAACCATCACCACTGGCTTTGGCAATATCCTCGGCTATATCGGTCTGGTGATCGTGCTCGGGACCATTATCGGTATCATCCTCGAAAAGAGCGGCGCCGCCATTACCATGGCAGATGTGGTGATTAAAGTCTTGGGCAAACGCTTCCCAACACTCACTATGTCGATTATCGGCTACTTAGTGTCGATTCCGGTGTTTTGTGACTCGGGATTTGTCATCTTAAACTCGCTTAAACAATCCATGGCGAACCGCATGAAGGTTTCGAGCGTGTCCATGAGCGTGGCGTTAGCGACAGGTCTTTATGCTACTCACACCTTTGTACCGCCCACACCTGGCCCTATAGCCGCAGCAGGTAACTTAGGGCTAGAGTCCAACTTGGGCCTAGTGATTGGTGTTGGTTTATTTGTTGCTGCCGTTGCCTCACTTGCGGGCATGCTATGGGCGAACCGCTTTGCAGGGGTTGAACCTGATGGCGAAGGCGCGGAAGAACTCAAAGCTCAAGCCGCTGATTTTGAATCCTTAAAACAAAGCTACGGCACACTCCCTAGCCCATTAAAGGCATTTGCACCGATTTTTGTGCCTATCCTCTTAATTTGTTTAGGTTCTATCGCTAACTTCCCTTCTGCACCACTGGGCAAAGAAGGCCTATTCAGCCTATTAGTCTTCCTCGGCCAACCCGTTAACGCCCTGCTTATCGGTCTATTCCTGTCACTGCTGTTACTGAAAAGCGATAACAAGATTGCCGAGTTTAGCGAGCGTATTAGCCAAGGTTTAGTCGCCGCAGCACCGATTATTTTGATCACCGGTGCCGGTGGTGCCTTCGGCGCCGTGTTAAAAGCCACACCTATTGGTGACTTTTTAGGCAGCTCATTATCAGCACTCGGCGTTGGGATTTTCATGCCCTTTATCGTCGCCGCAGCATTAAAATCGGCTCAAGGTTCATCCACCGTTGCCTTAGTGGCAACCTCAGCCTTAGTCGCCCCAATGCTGGGCGATATCGGTCTTGGCAGCGAAATGGGCCGCGTGTTAACCGTAATGGCAATTGGTGCCGGCGCCATGACAGTCTCCCACGCCAACGACAGTTTCTTCTGGGTGGTGACTCAATTTAGCCGCATGAGCGTCAAACAAGCCTATAAAGCCCAAACCATGGCGACCCTTATCCAAGGTGTAACCTCCATGCTGGCCGTGTATGTACTAAGCTTAGTGCTGCTCTAAGCTGCATTTTTCTCGTCCTTGGGCGCATCCAAGCGCCCAAAAAGCTGTAGGATTTTGAATGAAGATAGTTATTGCCCCCGATTCCTTTAAAGAGAGCTTAAGCGCACTCGATGTGGCTAACGCAATCGAACAAGGCTTAACACAAGTGATCCCAGACTGTGAGATTGTCAAAATCCCCGTTGCCGATGGCGGCGAAGGCACAGTGCAATCTATGGTCGATGCCACTGGCGGCAGCCTTGTCAATTTAGAGGTCATGGGGCCACTCGGCCATAAAGTCAAAGCCCATTACGGCATTTTAGGCCAGCAAACCAAAGGCACGATTGCGGTGATTGAAATGGCCTCCGCCTCGGGTTTGCACCATGTACCAAGGGATCAGCGTAACCCGCTGATCACCACCAGTTATGGTACGGGCGAGCTGATTTGTGATGCGCTCAATCGCGGGATAAAACACATTATTTTAGGCTTAGGCGGCAGTGCAACCAATGATGGCGGCGCAGGTATGGCCCAAGCGCTGGATATTTTACTGCTGGATAAACAAGGTAAGACCCTAAGTGCGGGCGGCGCGGCGCTATCTCAGCTTGCCAGTATCGATATGAGCAACGCCCATCCGCTACTGAAAGAATGTATCTTTGAAGTGGCCTGCGATGTCGATAATCCGCTGTGCGGCGAGCGTGGCGCCTCGACCATATTTGGCCCGCAAAAAGGCGCAACACCCGAGATGGTGAGCATTTTAGACGCCGCCCTGAGTCACTATGCCGATGTGATTGCCCAAAGTGGTGTAACCGATCACCGTAACCAAGCGGGCGCGGGCGCGGCGGGCGGTATGGGCCTTGGCGTAATGGCCTTTTTAGGCGCTGAGCTTAAACCCGGTGTCGAGATTGTGATGCAAACGGTAGGACTGGCTGACAAAATTCGCGGTGCGGACCTTGTCATCACGGGCGAAGGCCGAATCGATGGCCAGACCATATTTGGCAAGACCCCGATGGGTGTATTAAAGCAAGCGCAGCTGCAAAATATTCCGACCATTGGGATTGCGGGTTGCCTTGGCGACAATGCTAATGCGGTGCTCGAGCAAGGTATGGCGGCGATTTTCCCCATCATTCCACATTTAAGTCCGCTGGACGATGTGCTAGCTAACGCCAAAACCAATCTAATCAATACCGCCCGTAATATTGGCGCCGTCTTGATGCTGGGCAAGCGTTAACTTTACCTTAGCGTACAGACAATGTTTAGATAACCAACAACACACCCAAGGCGCTATTTATAGCGCCTTTGTTTATTCTATAACCCAAGCACAGACTTAGGCGGTGTTTTAGTGCTTGATGCCTAAAAGGCCTTGCAGTAAAGTGAGCTCCCTTTTTGGTAATCCGTAAACGGGTTTAAGCGCCATGTATTTGGTTATACTCTTAATCACCTTTGCGGTTTCACTATAAGAATTAATAGACGGCAAGCCCCATGACCCAAAAACTCCCTCGCCAAGCCATCGCATCTGAAGAAAGTCTAATGCGGATTTTCACTGTGCCCGAAGATGCGGAATCCACCTTAAGCATTATCGAGCAGAAGCTTTCCGAGGACTTAGCCGGTTTTTTGGGTGACAGCATTGCCGCACTGGAAAAGCCGCTTTCCGAAATCGAAACCGATTTTCAAGCCTTTGAAATTCCAAGCCAGCCGCGTTTTGTCTCCGACTACACCGACGAAATCATGCAGAATCTGGTGGCGCATTCGGTGCATACGGCGGCGCCCAGTTTTATCGGCCATATGACCTCGGCACTGCCCTATTTCGTGTTGCCACTGTCGAAGATGATGGTGGGGCTGAATCAAAACTTAGTCAAAATCGAAACCTCCAAGGCGTTTACGCCGCTTGAGCGCCAAGTGCTCGGCATGATGCACCATTTGATTTACGCTCAAGACGATGATTTTTATCGTAATTGGATGCACAGTGCCAACCATTCCCTCGGCGCATTTTGCTCTGGCGGCACAGTGGCTAACATCACCGCCCTGTGGATTGCCCGCAACCAATTACTCAAGGCCGATAGCGACTTTAAAGGCGTGACCCGCGAAGGCTTAATCAAGGCGCTGCGCCACTATGGCTTCGATGATTTAGCGATTCTGGTCTCCGAGCGCGGCCACTACTCCTTAGGTAAGGCCGTCGATCTGCTCGGTATCGGTCGCGACAATATCATCAGCATCCCAACCGATGGCAATAACAAAGTCGACGTTGCCAAAATGCGCGAAGTCGCAGCCGAACTAGCCAATAAACGCATTAAAGTCATGGCGATTGTTGGGGTAGCAGGCACCACCGAGACGGGCAATATCGACCCACTGCGGGAACTTGCGGCATTAGCAAGTGAGCTAAACTGCCACTTCCATGTGGATGCAGCGTGGGGCGGCGCAAGCTTATTATCCAATAAATACCGTCACTTACTCGATGGTATTGAACTCGCAGATTCAGTCACCATCGATGCCCATAAGCAAATGTATGTCCCCATGGGCGCGGGCATGGTGTTATTTAAAAATCCTGAGTTTGCCCATGCCATTGCCCACCACGCCGAATATATTCTGCGCCGAGGCTCTAAGGATTTAGGCAGCCAAACGCTGGAAGGCTCACGCCCAGGCATGGCGATGTTAGTGCATGCCTGTTTACAGATTATCGGCCGCGATGGTTACGAAATCCTGATTAATAACAGCCTTGAAAAAGCCCGTTATTTTGCCGAACAAATCGACGTACACCCAGACTTTGAGCTAGTCACCGCGCCAGAGCTGTGCCTGCTCACCTATCGTTATGTGCCAGCAAGTGTGCAGGCGGCGATGCAAGTAGCGATAGAACAAGGCGATAAGACCAAACTCGCTCGCTTTAATGAGCTGCTCGATGGTCTAACCCAATTTATTCAAAAACACCAACGCGAACAGGGTAAATCCTTTGTCTCCCGCACCCGCATTCAACCCGCGCGCTACTTTAGACAACCCACAGTGGTGTTTCGCGTCGTATTAGCTAATCCCTTGACTAGCCATGAGATCCTGAATCAAGTGCTTATCGAGCAAGGTGAAATTGCCGCATTGGATAAAGAGTTCTTACCTGCGCTATTAGCTATGGTCAATGAATAGCGAGTGATTTAGCGCAAGCTTTAAATATCATTTAAATCCAGAGTGTTAATCAAAAACAGCCGCAAATATTTGCGGCTGTTTTTGTTTGTAGAACTAGAATGGCGGAATGTTAGGTTAAAAATAGAAAGATGATCCAAGCACTTCTGAGCTAGTCACGGACACGCCGAATTCCATTGCTTCCGTGACACGCCGTGAAGCCATCCATGGCGGCTCTGCGATGATATCCATATCATCGAAGGTCACGTCAGCAATCGAATTAACCTGACACAGAATTATGAACAGCCTCTTAGTGAAAACTCGCCTATGTTAGGGCTAAACAATGAAGAGTTCTTTAACGATAGTGCTTTTCACTCGCAGGATACATTAAGAGGTAAACGTTTTAAGTGCTTGATATAGTTCTAATGGTTTATTAGTTCCAACCACAATTGAAACGCCTGAACGGAAGTCAATTTTAACACCTTCGAAACCGGATATATTATATATTGCTCCTTCAGATGAAATTCGCATACCCCAACCACAATACCATTTATTTTTTACCATAGACACATTGGCAACATCTGAAAGATCAAATCTCTTTTTAAATAAACCAATTCCGTAGCTTAGCGTAAGCTTTTTATCTTCGATACTCACCCTCAACTTAAAGGTCATCAATAGTATGATACTCAATATTACTATTAAAATAATAAAATCGTTTTCACCTTTAAAGTCTTGCAGAAAAATTTTATTGACTATAAAAACAGA